>DBDD01000092.1:0-10782 GCA_002293365.1 Christensenella sp. UBA941
CGTTGACATGTCCTCATCAAAAGAGATTCTGGACTCCCTTGCGCTGGAACTTAGGCGCGGCACCGTGGTGCTTTCGGTTCTGAGTCAGCTTGCACAGCCTCAATACGGATACTCGCTTGTGCAATCGTTGGAAGAACGCGGCATGAGCGTAGAAGCTGGCACGCTGTATCCGCTGCTGCGCAGGCTGGAAAAACAGGGGCTTCTCGCGAGCGACTGGGAGCTTGGCGCAAACAAACCACGAAAGTATTATTCCCTGACACAAATGGGCGTGGAGGTTTACAAGAAGCTATGCGCCCAATGGGACGAACTGGTGGAGGGAATGCGGCGCTTAACGAATGGAGGTGCGAACGATGCATGAACTGGTAAAACGATATATTTATGACGTGACCCGGCGGCTGCCGCAAAAGAGCCGCAAGGACATAGAAGAGGAGCTTGCGGGTAACATCAGCGATATGCTGGCGGCCAAAACCGAAGGGCGCAGTGTGACCGACGCGGATGTGCAGGAGGTGTTGCAAAGCCTGGGCAGCCCCGCAAAACTTGCGCGGGACTACAAGGGCGAACAGCGCGCGCTCATAAGCGGCGTCTATTACGACCAATATTGTTTTGTGCTCAAAATCGTGCTGATTGCGGTCGCCGTGGGCATGGGTATCGCGTTTGGGATCAGCACAGCCTCCCGGTCAGCCATAACGCCGGACGGCGCGGCACTTGCCGTGCGCGCGGTTGAGCTGGCGGCGGAATTTTTAGCCGGTATGATCTCCGCGCTCGCGCAAGCACTTGGCTATGTCACGCTCGCTTTTTTCCTGATAGAACGGTATCAGGTAAAACTGGACGCCCGCGCATGGCGCGTTTCCGACCTGCCGCCCATTCCCGGAAAAAACGCGCTGATCAAAAAAAGTGAACCGATCGTAAGCATCGTCTTTTCGATTGTTTTTATGCTGCTTATTAACCTCGCGCCGCAGTACATCGCCGTATTTGTTTCCACAGGCGGCCCTGCGCAAGCCATCCCCGTGTTTAACCTCGGGGCTTTCTACTCGGTGCTGCCCCTCATTAATATCGCCTTCCTGCTTGGCCTCGCGCGCGAGATACTGCGTGTAAGCATAGGGCGGCATACACTTAAGCTGGGTGTTGCGACCATGTTTCTGAATATAGCGGCGATGGCGCTGGTGCTGCCCATATTCTTCAGCCCGTCTATCTGGAACCCGGACTTTCTTTCGGGCATTAGCGCCGCGGGTTGGGCGGACGCAGGTTTTATTGCCACAATGGGTTCTATACTCGACGTATTCTATATCGCTTTTCCCTGCATACTGGTATTTGCTTATGTGCTGGATACCGCGCTCTCGCTGTACCGGGGAATACGGTATGGCAGGCAGTGACGTAATACAGCCTGCGCAGAGTATCAAATTTTTACTGTATTTTAGGTTGTTTGACACGCTGAGGGGCGTACGCGTACGCCCCTATAAATGGTTTTCTATTTGGGGTTAGTATTAGAGCATCGTGACAATCTATAGCCGGTTATCTCCGGCAAAATCGCATTCATGCGTCGTTACGGCCACTGGCCGTATGTGCCGATACGCCTGCGTGTCCGCGCCTGGCCTGCATGTGATTTTGCTCAGACATACCTCGGCTACCGTTTGACAAGTTGCTCTAAAAAACAACCAGTCCGGTGTTGGTTACCGTGTTTGCGCCGTTGATATACGGCAGGCCCACTTTGCCGCAAAGCTCGGAAACATGGATGCCGCACGCCTCCACCGATACGTTTTTCTTTTCGGGGAAACGGCAGGGGGCATCCGGGTAGGCGCAATGTTCACACAGGCTGCACCCGCCCGCGCCCAGCACCATGAAACCGGAGCCGGAACGCGCCATGCTTTCTTTGATCGCCAATGTGATTTTCGCGAACTGCTTGCCTGCCGCCATCATCCCCTCAAAGTCAAAGGAATCCTCCAGAGGGCTGATGAGCTGGTAGACCACGCCGTTTTTGAACGACCGGATCAACCCCGTTAAATCGTCCATTTCCCCGCATCCGGGCGGGCAGCCCCAGTTTTTTCCGTAATTGCCGCAGCTATTCATCGCGCACATATCGCGCAGTTCCCGGTAAAACCCTATCTGTGCCGGGTCGATTTCCGCGGCTTTCATTGCGCCGCTGTTTTGTGCCAGCTCAATCACTTCCGCTGTGTCCATTTTTTTTGCTCCGTCGGGCATGTCCTTACCCATATTTCAGCCGTCTTGTTTCATCTGCGCCGCCAGTTCTTCGATCACCCTGTCCGCGTCTTCATACGGCACCTGACAGGTACCCACCTGCTTGTGCCCGCCGCCGCCGTACTTCAAAAGCAGCTTGCCCACATCCGTATTGGACGTGCGGTTTAAAATGCTGTGCCCCGCCGCGATAGGGCAGTTCTGTTCTATACTGCCGTCCGGTTTTTCTATTTTCCTGCCGTCTACGACCCACATCGAGATATTCTGATCCGGATACATGCTATAGACAATGAAACGGTTGCCCGAATAGATGGGCGAGACGCCCCGCAGGTCGGAGATGATCACATTGCCGTCTACCCGTGTATGTTCTTTCACCATACCGCGGAAGTTTTCGTTTTGCTTAAAATATACCTCTATACGCTCGCTGACGTCAGGGTCGGCCAGTACCTGGTCAATATTTTTTGACGCGACCTCGGTGATCAGCTTTTCCATCAGCTCATAATTACTGATCCTGAAATTGCGGAAGCGCCCCAGGCCTGTCCGGGGGTCCATAATGAAACCCAAAAGCACCCATCCCTTTGGATGCTCTATTTCTTCCCTTGTGAGCTTTGCGGAGTCCACCTTATCTACCGACACAACCATTTCTTCAAAATGCGGCAAGCGCTTCTTTCCGCCGTAATACTCATAAATCACACGCGCCGCGCTGTCCTCTAAGCGGCTTTCGCCCTCGAACCGCGCATTTTCACCCAACCGCTCGCTCTCGCTGGAATGGTGGTCAAACCAAAGCTTCGCACCCGGTACATAGGGAATGTTTGCCAGCACATCGTTGTCGGTCACTTCCACCTTCCCGTCCTGTACGTCTTTAGGATGTACGAACGTCCAGTGATCAATCACCCCAAGTTCCTTCAGCAAAGCGGCGCAAGCCAACCCGTCAAAATCTGATCTCGTTAATAAACGCATTTAAAACACACCTCCGCAGTATCGTCTTTTTGCTGCTCATTATGAATTATGATCCTTATCCTCAAGTATATAACATGCCACAGGCGGCGGCAACCCAAAAAACTGCTCTGCCGCCTTTTCAGCACGCATATTTTTCACAAGGATTTCCACGAGAATAATCTATTGATTTTGTATTCGAGGTATGATACTATAGTGCAGTATCTTATGGCGGTGTAGCTCAGCTGGCTAGAGCATTCGGTTCATACCCGGAGGGTCGGTGGTTCGAGTCCACTCGCCGCTACCAAGTCGGAACGCACTACACGCTAAAGACCCATGCCAAAAACAGGCACGGGTCTTTTTTTGCTCTGCGGCTCCATCTCTTCCTCTCCGCGACCTGCTGCGCTGGGCTCGCGCGCTTCGCATAGGAGCATGCGGGTTTTTATGCCCGCGAATGAGCAGTGTTCTTCTTGTAAAACGTGATATAATAAAAACGCAAACTATGATTACATATGTGGGGTGAACTGGCATGGTAGAAAAAGCGCTGTATGAACTTGAAGTTCAGGCAAATAACTTTAATATTAAACTGTTGGTGTATGAAGACCGATACGACGTTCAGCCTCTCCTCAATAATTTTGGCATTGGAAACATATTCATGATGAATTCACAAATATCCAGATCGGTCTATTATGCCGATATGGTATCCGCGCGGCTGAAGAAACCTGATTCCACACCGGGGTATATCGAGGTTGCCGGTAAGATCAAGAGGGTTCGTTATGCGTTCGATCCTAACCAAACGGATCTGGCGGAGAAAGCTTTTGCTGTCATGGATGCGGGCATCAATAAATCTGGGGCATCTACTGGACATTCCGGGGTATCCTCCGGCCATATAGAATGCCCGTATTGTGGTTCCAAAATGACCGCCGCAGATTTATCTTGCAGAAAATGCGGCGCGCCGGCGCCGTGATTCACTAAGTGCGGACACTGGTTGTTAATAACCGATATTCACAAGGCCCGAATATATTTGTTACCCGAGACCAGGCATGTCCGTCCAACCCGGCTCTAATCAACGTTCATCCAGAGCTCCTCAACCTGGTTTTCCTCATAAAGCAGCGTGCACGGGGGGAAATCCTTCTCCCTTTCCACCGAACGCATGGTAGCTTTCAAATACCCTTCGCGGTCGTCCTGTACAAACGGCAGATGGAACACAAATACTTTATCCGGGCGTATCACCTCCCGCACGATTCTTTTTCCTCGCGCGAGTGTAACAAGCGGGAAGTTTAAAAACGCCGCATCGATATGCCTGCCGCCTATGAGCTGGCGTATTCCCTCCGCGTCGTCCATGCTGTCGCCCAAAAAGAGCAGCGTTTTGCCCCCTGCTTCGAGCAGGAAGCCATAGTTTTCAACCTCTTTATATTTTTCCCCTGTGTGTGTAAGCCGCGCCGCCTCCACGTGGATATTGCTCGCTTGAAACGACTGTCGCTTTTGCCCGAGACGCTGTATTTTTTCCCCGCCGGAAAGCGAGGGCGTAAGGACGACAGTCTCCTGGTGCCGCTCTATAAATTGTAGCAGCACCGCGTTGTCATTGTGGTCGATATGGTCATGCGTAACAAGCATGAGACCGATATCCGAAAACCCTTCCCTCCCCGTGACGATCTTCCGGAGCAGCGCGTAATCAAGCGTAGAGAATTTCTTTGTAGGCTGGGTATGCAGCGCGTCAACTAAAATGCCCATCCCGGAAAAACGGATGAGCACGCCCGCGTTCGCGATGAGCCGCACAGTATCTTCCATCGGTCACGCGCCCTCCGGCGGGATATTTCCCACGCCGTCCAGTATATACATGGGGCGGTAGGGGAACTGCTGGATGGTAAACACCGTGGAGACGCCGGATAAAACCAGCACGGTAGCCATGCCCGATTCGATGCCCGCGATGATATCCGTATCCATGCGGTCGCCCACCATCACGGCGTCCGCAGAGTGTACACCCAGCATCTTCAGGCCGGTGCGCATCATCAGTGCGTTCGGTTTGCCTATGTAATACGCTTTCTTTCCCGTCGCTTTTTCAATAGGCGAAACAAGCGCGCCGCAAGCGGGAACGATGCCCGCTTCGGACGGGGCGGTGATGTCCGAATTTGTCGCGATCAATTTGGCGCCGTCCTGCACAAAGCGCACAGCGCGCAATATGTTCTCGTAGTTGTAGTTGCGCGTTTCGCCCACCACGACATATTCCGGGTTTACGTCATTCATTGTGAAGCCCGCCTCATAAAGGGCGTTTGTAAGCCCCGCGTCGCCGATAACAAATACGGATGAATTGGGCGACTGCTGTTTCAGAAATCTTGCCGTCGCAAGCGCGCTGGTATAAAAATGGTCTTCTTCCACATCCAGGCCCATGCGCAGTAATTTCTGGCGCAGCTCAAGCGGCGTGAGCGCGTTTGAGTTCGTGAGAAACAGGAAGTGTTTGCCCGCGTTTTTCAGCCAGCCATAAAACTCCTTCACGCCGGGGAGAAGCTTGTTGCCATGGTAGATAACGCCGTCCATGTCGCAGATGAAGCCCTTTTTCTCACGTAATTTTGTCACGTCGTTCATTTTGGCGCTCCTTATAATTAATTAATGATAATCCTGTAGGGACGCGATATATCGCGTCCGTGAATCAAGAGAACGTATTTTGTAATCACGGACGCCATATATGGCGTCTCTACATGGCAGTGGGCGAACTACAACAAATCCGATAGACTCGGTCTATTCCGCCAGCAGCTTGCGCAAACCCAATCTTTCCATTAAAAGCAACAGCGGCATGCCGAGCACGTAGCACGCGAGGAATTGCCCGATACCCACAGTCGCGACGCACAGCAGCGCCGTTTCGCCGAGCTGATAGATATAGAACAGCATCGGCCCGACGATAATCGCGTTTACGACGACCGACGGGAGCGGCAAGAGCCACTTATACTCGCGCAAGCGGTAGCCGAGATACGCGGCGATAAGCGTCGCGAGCGAGCCCAATACGATATCGTACAGCCCAAAGCCGCCTAAAATATTCGCGAGCACGCAGCCTACGAAGAGCCCTGGCACAGCGGCGGGCGTGAAGAAGACCATCACGCACAGCGCCTCTGAAACGCGAAACTGAATAGGGCCATAGCTTATTGGCTCAAGGAGAAGCGTAACGGCAGCGTAAACCGCGGCTATGGCCGCCGCCTGTACGAGAGATTTTGTCGAAATGTTTTTCATGGAATGAGTATATCACCGAATTGAAGAGAGGGGAAGGGTGTTTATTTATGAGGGATAAATCGCTTGTATGCAGAGCGGGTTTAGCATTATAATGGTATGGACAGAAATGGAAGTAAAGTAAGTGTTCATTGGCCTGCTGGCGGTAGGAATTAGTATGCGTTTGACTATAAAGAATATTGGGAAAATCGATGAGGCGGATATCGAGCTCAATGGGATTACTGTTATTGCCGGGGAGAATAATACCGGGAAGAGCACTGTTGGGAAGGCATTCTTTTGCATTCTGAACAGTTTTTATAAAATCAAGGAGCAGGTAGCTTCGGAGAGACTTTCTTATATAAGCAATCAAATAGACACAGGCAGAATGGACGAAAAGGATAGCTTTAAGAGGCTTTATTTGCACGAGATATACACCGTCACCAAAGACGAATTCGAAGAGCGTTTCCTGAAAGACTGGGCCTCATAAACTCATCTAATCCACCTTCTCAAAACGCTGTCCAGCCTATTCACGTCGATCGGCTTCGGCAAAAAATCCGCGAAGCCGTTGTCATAATACAGCTTATCGCTGCCCGCGAGCGCGTTGGCCGTCAGGGCGACGACGGGGATGGATTTAGCGTACGGAGTGCCTATGGCCCTTATTGCGCGCGCGGCTTCTATGCCGTCCATGTCCGGCATCATGTGATCCATGAAAATTAAGTCGTAGCGAGGCTCGCCCGCCATGATTTTTTGTACCGCTTCCGCGCCCGAGTCGATACAGTCGACGCCCATCTGGTACGGCTCCAGGCACGCGGCCGCGACTTCGAGATTGATCGGCATATCGTCCACCACCAGAACCCTGGCGTGCGGTAAAGGCGCGTACTCCATGCCAAGCGTTTCGTATTCCGGGCGATAGCTAAAAGCGTTCAGGGCGGCGGCTTTCGCAGGCCCTATCGGCCATGGATCGACTACACTCTGTACAATATTGGCAGTAAAGACACTGCCTTTGCCGAATTCGCTTTCGACAGCAATACTTCCGCCCATGAGCTCCGCTATACCCTTGCAGATAATTAAGCCCAACCCCGTTCCGGCGATACCGAGCGTCGATTGCTGGTTGACTTGCGCGTATTCGGAGAAGAGCTTCTTTACGTCGCTTTCGCGCATGCCGATACCCGTATCGGCGACGGCGAAGCTTAGGCGCACGCCGCCCTCCGCCAGCGAATGCGAAACGCGCAGCTCGACGCTGCCTTCGGGCGTAAACTTAACGGCGTTGCTTAAAATGTTGTTCAAAAGCTGCTTTATCCGAAGCGTATCCCCTTTCATGCGCCGCGGGGTATTCTCGTCGACGCATAAAACGAACCGCAGCGGCTTTGAGCCGATGTGCACCATATTTAAGGCTACGACTTCGTAAATCATATCCGCGAGATCGTAAGGCTCCGGCATCAAATCGAACCGGCCCGATTCGATCTTGGATAAATCGAGCACGTCGCTGATGATACCCATCAGCAAATCGCTGGACGTCTTGATTTTGCGCAGGTTTTCCAAGGTGGCATCCGGGAGATCATGGCGAAGCTCGGCTTCCGTCAGGCCGATAACGGCGTTGAGCGGGGTGCGTATTTCATGGCTCATATTCGCGAGAAAGTCGCTCTTGGCCTGAGAGGCGAGGTTTGCCTCGTTTTTAGCTTGCGTCATGGTTTCAAGCGCCTTTACGTAGGATTTACAGAAAAAATATGCCATGGCGCTCATGAACGCGGCGCAGAAGAAGTATAGGATATTATAGGCGCGCGTAAACGCCGATCCCAAAAGGTTGATTTGGAAGCCGAACAGCATGGCGACGAGAACGGATATGGAGACTATATTATAAATCGCGAGGCTCCTGGGTTTTAAGTATGTGAGGGATATCATGGCTATGCAGGTGTGATAAGTGAAGACAAGAAAATCGCCGTTAAAATACAGCGAGGCGAGGATTTGTATGCCCATTATTATCAGTGGGGAAAGAAACGCCGTTGTATCTTTGGGCAGCTTGCTTCTTTCGAAAGCAACGTAAACGGCCACAAAAAGGAGCGAAAAGCCCAGCCTCGCAAGCATGTTGTAGAAGCCGGCAGCCAAAAGCTTATAGACCGTCGCGACGACGGAATACGCTATGAGCATAAGAAACGTATAAGGGGCGGATTCGGTTTTGTTGGAATTCGCGAAGACGATTCTGCGTATTGCGGCGTTCATGACGTCATTCCTTTTATTGCGCTGCCTTTTGTCGTATATTATTTTCAGGCGCTCGCGTCATTGTTGTGTTGTCGCTTCCAGTATAACATTATAATAGTCAAGTGACAATTGAAACGTGAGAACCGTTGCGCACGCGATAAAGTTATTATAAAAAATTGTTGCTAACGCGAAAAAGGGCGAAATTAAATATACAGATATATATTTTTGTCGCGAGAAAAAAACACTTGACAAATCCATACACATGCACTATCATCTACACTAATTTAATACAGCCATTTGAAATGCGATGAAGGAGACAGCGTCGCACGCGGCATTTTCAGAGAGCCGGTGTTTGGTGCAAACCGGCAATGCGGTGCAGTGGGCCTAGTATATAGGCGGCCTTGGATTCGAGAATCGAGTCTTAGGGTCAAGAGCGCAATCACTCCCGAGCAGGTCCCCGAAAGGAATGCTTGTTTAGGCAAGCGGCGTTTGTCAAAGTTGTGGTATAGCGGCTTGGCGGGCGGCGAGTAAGGGTTCCCGGTACGCGCCGTTATACGCGAGGGGTTTGATGGAACTCCGCAGAGTGGGCCTTTGGGCCAAAATGGGTGGTACCGCGTGGCATACGCCGCGTCCTGTTGATTAGGACGCGGCTTTTATATTTCGAAAAATTATGACGCATATGAAGGAGGAAAAGTAACATGACGGAACAGATACGCGAGATTGCGGAACGCATTCGGGCCTTACGCGAGATTTGTGGCTTGAGCGCGGATGAGTGCGCAAAGCTTGTCGGCGTTTCAGAGGAGGAGTACCTGGAGCAGGAGCAGGCCAAGCACGATTTTTCGTTTAGCTTTCTCTATAACTGCGCGAAGGTCTTTGGCGTGGACGTTATCGATCTGATGAGCGGCGATTCGCCGAAGCTGACGCACTGTACGCTCGTGCGCGGCGGCAACGGCTACGCCATCGAGCGCCAGAAGGCGTACAAATACATCCACTTGGCGTTCACGTTCCGCAAAAAGCTCGGCGAGCCGTTCCTGGTTAGCGTTGAGCCGTCGGACGCCATGCCCGACCTACACGCGCATCAGGGCCAGGAATTCCAGTACTTGCTCAAGGGCAGCATCCGCTTCGGCCTGGGCGAGCACGAGTACGTATTGCATCCGGGAGATTCGCTCTACTTCGATTCCAGCGTGCCGCACGCGTGCGTTGCGCTGAACGGCGAATCGGCGCAGTTTATCTCGGTGGTTATGGGGGAGTAATTTATCAAAGCTGTAGGGGCGAACTGTGTTCGCCCGTGACCCAAGAATCAACATTCATGATAATCGCGGGCGAACACAGTTCGCCCCTACAACAAACAATATAAGGAGAATCATAATGGCACTTTNNTTTCATAGCCGCTATACGGTGAATTACCCCGAAAACTTCAACTTCGGCTACGACTGCGTTGACGAAATCGCGCGTACCGAGCCCGAAAAGGAAGCGCTGCTGTGGTGCAATCCGGGTGGCGACGAAAAGCGCGTAACGTTCGCCGAGATGCGCGAATATTCAAACCGCGCGGCGAACTACTTCAAATCGCTCGGCGTGAAAAAGGGCGATATGGTCATGCTGATACTCAAGCGGCATTATGAATTCTGGTATTGCATCATCGGGCTGCACAAGCTTGGGGCCGTCGCGATTCCTGCGACGAACCTTCTGACGACGAAGGACGTCGTCTATAGAGCAAACGCCGCGGACGTGAAGATGATCGTCTGCACGGGCGAGGGCGACGTCGCCGCCGCCGTAGACGAGGCGCGGCCGCAATGCAAAACGCTGAAGCTCTTCGCAATGACGCACGGCAGCCGCGAGGGCTGGCAAGACTTGAACGAGGGCCTGAACGCCGCTTCGCCGGATTTCGTGCGCCCGAAAGGCGACGAGGGTACGAAGGCGGAGGACATCATGCTTCTGTACTTCACGTCCGGCACGACGGGCTACCCGAANNTGGCACGACTTCCTCTACCCGCTCGGGCATATCGTAACTGCGCGGCATTGGCACAAGGTGCGCGACGGCGGGCTGCATCTGACGATTTCCGATACGGGCTGGGCCAAGTCGATGTGGGGCAAGCTCTACGGGCAATGGCTTTCGGGCGGCACTGTATTTGTATACGATTTTGACAAGTTCGATCCGAAGGATATGCTCTCCAAGATCGAAAAATACCGGATCAAGACCTTCTGCGCGCCGCCGACGATGTACCGCTATTTCATCAAGGAGCGCATGGAGGA
>DBDD01000092.1:10814-13472 GCA_002293365.1 Christensenella sp. UBA941
CAAAAGCGCTTGGGGCTAAAGATGTACGAGGGCTACGGCCAGACGGAGATGACGCTTTCCGTCGCCGCGTACGATTTCTCCGAGCCGCGCCCCGGCTCCATGGGCAAGCCCGCGCCAGGATACGACATGGCGATATTGGACGAAAGCGGTAACGTCTGCCGCCCCGGCGTCGTCGGCGAAATTTGCATCCATACCGATAAGCAGAAGCCGCTGGGCATGTTCAACGGCTATTATCGCGACGACGAGCTGACGAAGTCCGTCTGGCACGACGGCGTCTATCATACAGGCGATACCGCTTGGCGCGATGAAGATGGTTACTATTGGTACGTTGGTCGCATGGACGATTTAATTAAGTCCTCAGGCTACCGCATAGGGCCCTTCGAGGTGGAAAGCGCGCTCTTGGAGCATCCGGCCGTGCTCGAAGCCGCCATAACGGGCGTACCCGACCCGGATAGAGGCGCGATCGTCAAGGCGACCGTTGTCCTTTCCAATGGCTACGAGGCCTCCGACGCGCTGAAAAAGGAATTGCAGGAGCACGTAAAGAAGACGACCGCGCCGTATAAGTATCCGCGCGTGATCGAATTCGTGGAGAAGCTGCCCAAGACGATATCCGGAAAGATCCGGAGGGTGGAATTGAGGGAGAGCGGGAAGTAAGAAAAATAAATAATATACCCGAATGAGGCGTAGCCTCATTCGGGTATATTTATTATACGATGCGTTTGTATTGACTGCGCAAGCTATTGTTAGTATAATAGAGTGCAAGGAGGATTGTCAGTATGGCCACAACAAGCGTTACAATCCGCATGGATGAAAATTTAAAGCGACAAGCCGAGGCTCTTTTTAACGAAATGGGCATGAACATCACTACTGCTTTTACCATTTTTACGAAGGCGGTGGTTAGGCAAGGAAGAATACCATTTGAGATAGCCGTCGATCCATTCTACAGCGCGTCCAATATGGCGCATTTAAGAAGAGGTATCGCGGCGCTAAACGCGGGAAAAGGCCAAGAGCACGAGCTCATCGAGGTCGGCGACGATGAAGAAAATCTGGTTTGACGAGGCATGGGACGGATATCTTTATTGGCAGACGCATGACAAGAAAATTCTAAAACGCTTAAATCGGCTTGTTTATAGGATACGAGACGGCAAGATCGAAATAATTTCGTGTAAAGGTCATAATGGAGACAAGTAACAAATAATAATCCTGTAGGGACGCGATATATCGCGTCCGTGATACATCCAAAGGCGCTGGTTTTGGGTCACGGACGCCATATATGGCGTCCCTACAGCTTTGATTGCCCCGCAATACCATAATTGGCCTGGGCAATCAACCTTAGCTTCTCCGCCCGCGTAAGCCCTTTAATCTCGTTTTCACGCCTGAGCGCGGCGGATCGATCCGGCATCGCTTCATAATATACCAAAGAAACGGGAAGGCGCGAACGTGTATACTTCGCGCCTTTTTTAGCGTTATGGGCGGCCGCGCGCTCTATTGGGTCGGCCGCGTAGCCGGTATAGAGCGTGGAATCCGCGCAAGCGAGGATGTAGACATAGTGCCCGCGCATAATAGAGGCGGAGCTTTCGGACTCAACTCTCAATTCTCAATTAGAGCGAAGCGCTTGCTAATACAAACGCAAAATTCTTCTTAACGAAGTCTTCGATGCGCTCGGCGATAATCCAATGCCCGGCGGCGTTGGGGTGTATGCCGTCGTCGCAGAGGTATTCGCGAAAGTCGTCTTTGTAGAGGAAGCCGCGGCGCACGTCTATGAACTTTGCGCCCGTATCCTCGGCGATTTGGCCGACGACGCTGGAAAAGCGTTCGTGCCACCAATAGATGCGCGTTACGTTGCCCAGAAATTTGAGCACGCTCTTTTCCATTTCGGGGTCGTGATGGCAAAAATGGTGGAAATAGCGGTCGGCGTCGATGGGCGGCAGGTTCATAAGCACCGGAATGATGCCGTCGCTTTTCAGCTTCGCGACCATCTCGCGGATGCCAGCCTCAAACTGCTCAAACGGCGTCTTGCAGATATGCTCGGCATAGGGCGCTTTGGCGACCTCTTCCCAATCGAAGTCGCAGTCGTTGCCGCCGAGCTCGATTGCGACGGCGTCGGGCTTGGTGTTGAGCAGCTTTTGTTCGAGCGCCTTGCGCGCCTCGGATATGGTCCGCCCGAGCTTGGATAGGTTGATGACTTCGCCCGAAAGCATCGGCTTGACGAGATTATAAAACGAATCGCGCGTAAGCGCTAAACGCGCCCTGGCTTTGTCGAATACGATGCCTTGCGAGAGCGAATCGCCTAGTAGGAAGATCTGCACAGCCGTCCACTCCTTCGCCCGTAAAATAGTCGCCTTAAGTATATCACAGAAACCGTGTTTGCAATAGCGTAACAGATAGAAATGCTGTTACCATAAATTTCCTATACGAAATTATCCGCGGCGTATTAATTTTGGATCAAATGAGCCGATATAATTACAAACGTAGTTTATAACGCCGGTACAAGGAGGTACACGATGGTCGGTTCAATATCGGGCTCGGCGCGCCCGTCGCTACAAGCTCCCGCGCCAAAAGGCGATCCTGTCGCGGATTCGATCCGCAAGCAAATCGCGGCCTTGCAAAAGCAAAAGGAAGAGATCGGACGAAGCGATAAGCTTACGCCTGAACAAA
>DBDD01000092.1:13628-14115 GCA_002293365.1 Christensenella sp. UBA941
GAATCGCATCTATACTCCGCCAAAGGCGCGCAATCCGCGTTTGTGGCCGCAAAAGGCCAAAAGGCGCTGGCGGATGTGCAAGCAAAATCGTACAATGGCTCGAACGCGTCTCCAGAAGAGGTGGCCGGCTCAAGCAGCGCTATGGATAAAGCTATGCAGTTCCGCGGCGAAAGCTTCAAAGAGGCGACGGGCGCCATGGAGCGCATGGGCGAACGCCTGGGCAATCTATACCGCGCCGCCTCGAAAAACGAGAGTGAGGAAGAGCTCGATTCGGCGCGTTCTTCCGGGGAAACGGACGAAACCGGAGCGGTTCAAGGCGATCCCGCCGCTCAGGAGGGGGCCGTTCAAGGCGCCGCAATACCTGGCGCGGAGCGTGCAAACGAAGACGCTAAGGCCAAGAACGGCGATCAGAATCGCGAGGATGAGGAAGAGCGGCGCAGGAAGCATATCGATATATTATTATAAGAAACACACTATATAATCGTGC
>DBDD01000124.1 GCA_002293365.1 Christensenella sp. UBA941
CCGCACCGGCCCCGGCGGCGGCGCCTGCCGCAGAAAAGACGTTCCTGATTGGCTACAGCTCAAAAACCTCCGTCAATGATGCGTTTCAACAGGATCAGTCGGCGGCTTTGATGGCCGCTGCTGAAAAAGAGGGCGTAGAGGTCGCATGGCTTCAGACCGATACGGGCACTTCCGCCGCGCAGCAGACCAGCCAGGTAAACGACCTCATCTCCATGGGCTGTGATCTGATCATACTCAACTGCGTTGACCCCGTCGCGGCAATTTCATGTGTTGACGCCTGTAATGAAGCAGATATACCTGTTATCAATATAGACGCCCCGCTGGACAGCTCCTGCGACCCAAGCAAGTATGTTACCTACATCGGCGCGGATGCGTTTACGACAGGCCATGCGGCCGGTACGGCACTGAGAAAAATTATGAACGATGAGGGCGAAGTAATTATTGTTGCGGGTATCGACGGTCATGAAGGCGCAGTTGCACGCGTTACCGGCTTTGAAGCGGCACTGGAAGGCTCCAATATCACAGTCGTTGCCAAGCAAAACGGCGAGTTCAATAATGACATTGCAATGCAGACCATGGAGAATCTGCTCCAGAACCATGCGGACGCCGACGGCTGCTATACCGTTTCAGACGTAATGCTCGACGGCATTCTGCAGGCGATCAACAATCATGGCGATGTCAATCCCAACATGAAGATTATGAGCATTGACGGGTCGGAAGCGGGCACTCAGTTCATTTTGGACGGAGTTATCGCCGGATCAGTCGCGAATAATCCGAAGGCAAACGGTGAAACGGCAATCAAGATTGCCTGCGAGATTCTAAGGGGCGAGAAATCCGCGGATTCTTACGAAAAAATGATCGATACCGGCGCAATAGCTATTACTGCGGAAAATGCCGAACAGTATATGCAGGATACTTATCGGAAATAGCAGCGGTATTACTATACTACTGGAGCAGTTAGCTGCTCCAGTAGTATCCAATATGGTGCGGATGGTGATTAATTATGAAGAAGAACCTGGGCAGAAGCGCGGCTATTTCCAATATAGGATATCCTCTTGGATTGGTTGTCTTTTATCTTCTGATAAGCCTGTTTGTTCCGAGGCTTCTTACTCTTGCTTCAATTTTTAATATTTTAACTCAAGCATCTGTTACTGTCATTGCTGCCGTTGCCGTGACGATGGTTATAATATCCGGCGGAATTGATCTCTCGTGCGGAGGCATGTTTTCTTTGGCCGGAGTAATCAACGCGATTTTAGTCGTAAATTTAAACGTTAATCCTCTCGTCTCAATTGTAATTACACTGTTGACGGGAGCGCTGCTTGGGGGCGTATCCGGCGTCACTGTCGCAAGAATCAAAATACCTTCTTTCATTGCGACGCTGGCGGTTGGCAATCTTGCGGCGGGCTTAGCTCTTGTATTTGCCAAGGGCGGATCGATGGCTGGGCTGCCCGACGGATTCAAGTGGCTGGGGCGCGGCGAAATATTAGAGATTCCCGTGGCTGTATACATTATGGCTTTATTTGTAGTAGTTGGATCGCTGGTTTTAAATAAATCCGCTTTTGGCAACCGTCTTTTCGGTATCGGCAATAATGTCAAGGTTGTGAAAAACGAGGGTGTAAATATAGAAAGAATAGTTATTCTGGTTTATGCCATCAGCGGATTTTGCTCCGCGTTTGCGGGCATTTTGTTAAGCTCATGGCTGGGAGCGGCGCATCCTACGCAGGGAGCTCAGTATCAGCTGGATATAATAGCCGCCTGTATTCTTGGTGGAACAAGTATGATGGGAGGAGAAGGCAAGATTCTGAATTCCGCGCTTGGGGCGGTAATCATCTCCGCCCTCAGAACAACATTGAATCTTATGCGGGTTAACAGTTATATTCAGAACTTATTTGTCGGATCGATTCTTATCGTTATTGTAGCGCTGACGACGTACCTACAAAAAAAATCAAACAAGCAGTCCGCACTGTTTTGATTTGGATTGGAGACAGCAGGCATGAAGAAGTTTTTGCTCAGCCTTTACATGAAGAACGGTGCGATAGTTATAGCGATTGTTCTCGCGATTATTGCCTCGGTTTTGGTTCCAAACTTTTCGAATATAAACAACCTGCAGACGCTGCTCAAACAATGGGCGACGCCGGTGCTGATATGCGTCGCTATAAACTTTCTTATTGTAACGGGCGGAATTGATCTTTCGGCGGGCTATTTATGCGGGCTGGTTTCCATTTCCTGCGGATTGATGCTCATGGTATATGAGCTTCCGGTTTCCGTGTGCTTGCTGATCAGCATACTCATCGGCTCGCTGTTCGGCTTGTTCAATGGCTGTGTTATTTGCTATTTACAGATACCTCCGTTTATAACTACGCTGGGATCGGGCTACATCGCCTACGGGCTTGCGCAAATCATCAGCGGCTCCCGCTCAATCAATCATCTGCCCGACGCTTTTATGAGCTTGGGAAATACGCGCGTTATAGGTACGCTCCCCACGATGGTTTTCTTTTCGGCTGCGATTGTTGCTCTGGGCTGGTTCTTTATGAGCCGTACAACATATGGCAGGAAGCTCGAATATATCGGGAATAACGAGAAAGCCTGCCTGCTCGGCGGAATCAACGTGAACAGGATAAAATGCATTTCATATGTTCAAAGCGGCTTGCTGGCAGCGTTGGCAGGAATATTTTTAACGATGAGAACCGGCTCCGCCGCGCCGACGCTTGGCGGCGCAGGAATGCCGTTTGAAGCTGTAACGGCTTGTGTTTTGGGGGGCTCGGCGCTCGCCGGCGGTTTCTCGCCCATTATTGGCGGGGCCTTTGGCGTATTGATTTTGAAAATAACGGAGAATTGTATAAATCTCCTGAATATCGAGACGTACATTTATGACGCATTGCTGGCCATAGTTGTTTTCATGGCAATTGTGGCCGAAGTTTTGAAATCCCGTAAGCTGCAAACAAAGTAATGCGAGCAAAGGAGGCATTCGTCAAATGGGAAGCGCGAATAGTACAAAATTGCTTGAAATGAAGAGCATAACAAAATATATCTACGATGAACAAGGCCGCGGGCTTGTAGCTACGGGAATTAAGATTTTGGACGCGGTGGATTTTGACTTGTTTGCCGGCGAGGTTCATGTCATTATGGGTGAAAACGGAGCGGGCAAAAGCACGCTGATGAACGTTTTAGGAGGCGTTATAGAGCCTGACGAGGGCGAAATATTAATAAACGGCGAGAAAGAACGCATTCGGAATACGGCTGAAGCAAGAAATAAAGGGATAGGGTTTATTCATCAGGAAATGAATCTTTGTTCAAACCTGGATATCGCGCACAATATGTTCCTGGGTAGGGAACCGCACAACAGATTAGGCCTCTCAAAAACAAAAAAGATGAATTCAGAAACCGCACAAATGTTATCCAAGCTTGGATTTAATATCGATCCGCGTACAAAGCTGAAGAATCTTTCGACCGCGATGCAGCAGATTGTAGAGATTACCAAGGTCATGTCCTATCATTCCAAAATATTGATAATGGACGAGCCCACTGCGACGCTGACCGGGCGGGAGGTAGATATTCTGTTTAAGCTCATACGCGATTTGCGCGATTCCAATATTGGCATTATCTATATATCGCATCGAATGGAAGAAATAGAGGACTTAGGCGACAGATTTTCAGTTCTGCGCGACGGAAAACTCGTCGGCGTCATGAGTAAAAGCGAATACTCCCGCGCGGAGTGTATGAAAATGATGGCGGGCCGCGTGGTAAATCTTATGTATAAAAGCACGCATGTTCCGACCAAGGACGAGGTGTTTCGGGTTGAAGGCATAAAAATCGGGGAAAACACCAAGCCGTTTGACTTCCAAATTAATAAAGGCGAAGTTGTTTCTTTTGGAGGGCTTGTCGGCGCCGGAAGGACGGAATTGGCAAAATCAATTTTTGGGGCAAGACAGTATTACGGAGGAAGCATATTCTTTGAGGGCCGGGAGTACAAAAAACCCAGCGTAAGCAAATCCATTCGGCTTGGTATTTCATATTTAACGGAGGATAGGAAGATAGAAGGGCTCGTTCAGCAGATGGACATAAAATCCAACACATCCATGTGCGTGCTTGATCAAGTATCTCCTCATCTTGTGCTAAAAACAAGACAAGAAGCGGCATTGGCTCAAAACGCCATAAATCGCTTCAGCGTCGTTTGCTTGGGTGTGAATCACCGGACAGGAACATTGTCCGGCGGAAATCAGCAAAAGGTGTGCCTGGGAAAATGGTTCGCGACGGAGCCAAAATTGCTGATACTCGACGAGCCGACGCGCGGAATCGACGTTAACGCGAAGGCTCAGATATATGAGGTAATAGATCAAGCCGCAAAAGACGGAATGGCTGTCATGGTAATCACATCGGACATGCATGAGTTAATCGGCATCAGCGACAGGATATATATAATGCATGAAGGCAATCTGGTTACGGAAATTGCCGATAAAAGGGAAATGGAGCAGGAGAATCTGATCAAGTATTTCTTGAACTCAGATGAAGCATGTGAATCCGAGGCATAAAGCGCTGCCGATAAAGGCTTATATAAATTCTGCGGGAGGTACTAGATGAAAAAAACGAAATTAAAGCTAGGGTTTGCTCCGACAAGACGCGGTGTGTTTGACGAGGAAATAGCGGCTGAGCAGAAAAACCTTATCCGAAGGGCAATTCAGGATTTTGATGCAGAGGTTGTCGATATTGAAGACGTAACGCCCGAAGGGATGATAATTTATCAGGATGATGTTGACGGCGTAGTAAGAAAGTTCAAAGAAGCGGACGTTGATGCGCTATTTATTCCGCATTGCAATTTTGGCTCCGAGGGGCCGAGCGCTCAAGTGGCGTCAAAGCTGAATGTGCCGACTCTGCTCTGGGGTACAAGAGATGAGGCCCCGGACAGTGAAGGCGGCCGTTTCCGCGATACCCAGTGCGGGTTGTTTGCAACCGGCAAGGCTTTGCGTCGGCATAATGTTCCCTTTTCATATATTACAAATTCGCGCGTTGATGACAAAGTCTTTCTCAAAGGATTTGAAAGGTTCCTGCGCGTCGCGGCTGTTGTGAAAGCCGCGCGGAATGTCCGCGTGCTTCAAATCGGTCCGCGCCCGGAGGAATTTTTAAGCGTTATATGTAACGAGAGCGAGCTGATGGAGCGCTTTGGCGTTCAAGTATTTCCGGTTTCATTGGGGAAGTTGATATTAAAAATTAATGAAATCATGGAGAGCGGCGGCGACAGCTTCGTTGGGCTTTGTGACGAACTGAAGAATGGATTCAAGGACTTCGGCGATAACCCCGAAAAGAATATTCAAATATTCGCCGCCATGAAGCTCGCTATAGAGTATTTTGCGGATGTGTACAAATGCAACTGCGCGGCCATTCAATGCTGGGATTCATTGCAGGACTATCTTCCTGTCCACCCTTGTTTTGTAAACTCGCTGCTTGCTGATAACGGCTTCCCGTGCGCATGCGAGACGGATATAAACGGCGCAATAACGGCCCTCATGATCCAAGCAGCAACGGGAAACAAACTGCCTCACTTTTTTGCCGATATCACGGTTCGGCACCCCGAGGACGACAATATCGAGCTTTTGTGGCATTGCGGCCCATTTCCGCCGTCTTTCGCAAAGGACAGATCTGCTTGCGCTGTATGCAACAGCTGGGCGGGGCAGCCATACTGCGGCGGTAATTATTTCCAGATGAAAAACGGGCCGATTACTGTTTGCAGATTTGACGGCGATCACGGTAACTATTCGCTGTTTATCGGCGAAGGCGAAGGCGTCGACGGCCCTTATACAAAGGGGACATACGTATGGTTTAAAGTTGACGATTGGGCAAAATGGGAGCACAAGCTAGTACAGGGGCCATATATTCATCATGTCGCCGGAACATACGGTAACGTCGGAGAAATACTTCAGGAAGCTTGCCGCTATATTCCCGGGCTTGCGCCTGATCCTGTTTCACCGTCAAAGGAAGAGCTGGAAAAACGTTGGATAGGTTAAGAAATGGAGGATATGAATTATGAAGACGTATACAAAGGACTATTTCTATGATGCGGAAAATAAATTTCTGCCGGAGCGGGCAAAGGATGCAATCGAGGAATTCGCGAAATTCCACGGCTATCCTGTGTATGAAGGATTCCGCAACTCATTATGGGTATCGGATATGGGCGTAGGCGACTTTACCAAGGTAGGCATTGGCGTAAATATGGTTGCCAACGATGAAGACGACAGATACATGCTGCAAGAGATTTTCATGCTTCCCCATACCATGCTGCCCGAGCACTGCCACGTTTCGCCCGACGGCATTGTGCCGGTAAAAATGGAGGGATGGTTTATACGCTTTGGAAAGTCGTACATAGCCGGAATAGGCGAGGATAATTTGGCGGAGTATCCGGAGGTCGTCATTCCCGCCAATCACAATAACGGCACTGTAACCGTGAAGCATATCACTCCCGCTTTGCCGGGCCAGTTTATACCGCTCGTAAAGAAGGAATCGTATCATTGGCAGTTTGCCGGTGCGGAAGGCGCAATTATGAGTGAAGTGGCCAACTATCATTCGAACGCGGGCTGCCGCCATATGGATCCGGCTATACAGAAGGCTTTCGAAGTCGGAGACAAGATGTAACGGCGTCGCTGTTTGTTACTCACTGGCTCAAGGCAGGCCTTGAGCCGGTGAAATAATCGCAATCGTTCAGAAGGAGGCAGGTGTGGGAATGCTTCAGATAAATGAATTGGAAGAAAAAGCGTATACGATAAGAAAGAATCTGCTGAATTTTATTTACCGGATAGGAATGGGTCATCTCGGCGGCGAGCTTTCATTGGTTGAGGTAGCGGTCGCATTATACTATAGATTTATGAACTACGATCCTACGAATCCCAAAATGACGGACAGGGATCGGCTGATACTGAGCAAAGGGCATTGCAGCGAGACATTATATACAATATTTTCGGACCTTGGCATGTATTCCATGGACTACATGGTAGAGCATTTCGAAACCTTGAATACCGCTAGGTTCGGAATGCATAGTAATCGCAAATATGTTGACGCGATAGAGCTTTCGGCTGGTTCGCTTGGACATGGGCTTCCCGTTGCGGTTGGCCTTGCTTTGGGCGCGCGGAAGCAGGGCTTTGACTGGAATACATACGTTATAACAGGAGACGGAGAATTAAACGAGGGCTCGAATTGGGAGGCGATTATGGCCGCGGGTCATTACAAAATGAACCGGCTCACGATGATCGTCGATAAAAACGGCTTGCAAATGACCGGCCCGACAAAGGATGTTATGAATATTGATCCGCTCGATATGAAGCTCGAGGCGTTTGGATGGGATACATATGTGGTTGCGGACGGCAACGATATGGCTCAGGTTTGCGCCGCCTTCGAGTATGTCAATGCGCATAGATGCGGTGAAAAGCCAACGGCTGTAATCGCCAATACTATCAAAGGCAAGGGCGTTTCTTTTATGGAGAACAATGTAAAATGGCACGGCGGCGGTATCGCAAAGGCGGAATTGGATGTTGCCTTGGGCGATATTGAGAAAGCGTGGGCCGGCCGGAATTGTATCTGACATACAGCAGCGCCAATAGCGGAGGAAAAGATAATGATAATACAGACAACGTTTGATTTTGATATGATGTTTTCAAACGCTCGCGACGCTTTCGCGGAGGAGATGACGGCCATGGCGGAAGAAGGCTATGATTTTGCGTTTACTTACAGCGATAACGTGGCTCCATCCTCCGCCGCGGGTAAATTCATAAATAAGTATCCTGAAAGATGCTTCAATTTCGGTATAGCCGAGCAAAACCAAGTTGCGGCGTCCGCCGGAATCGCGTTATCCGGGCAGATTGTGTTCGCACAGGTATTCGGTCCGTTTCTGCCGCTTCGAGCGGCCGATATGATACATACCGATGTATGCTACAACGATTTGCCGGTACGGTTGATAGGCACTCATTCCGGAGTTACGGCCGGCGGCGGCCCAACCCACAATAATATAGCGGATTTGGCGCTATACCGCGCAATACCGAATCTAACGGTCATCGTACCTGCGGACGCAGGACAATGCATTAAGGCGGTCAGAGAGTCTATTGCCTATTCCGGGCCGATGGTTATTCGTATTGCCAGAGGAGACGAGCCGAATGTCTACGCGTCCCAGGATTATGATTTTAATATCGGAAAGGCCATACAGATCAAAGACGGCGATGATATTTCACTGATTGGAACAGGCAGCGCCGTATACTGGGCGCTTATGGCTTCCAAAGCGCTTGAGGCCGACGGCATATCCGCAAGAGTTATCGACATGCATACGATCAAGCCACTTGATACGGAGGCAATTAAAAGGTGCGCCGACGAAACGGGCGGCATTATAACCATAGAGGATCACAGTATCTATGGAGGACTTGGCAGCGCCGTTGCCGAAGTGCTCTGCGAATATGGAAACGGAACAAAATTCGCGAGAATAGGGATGCCCGATGAATTTTCGGTGCTCGGGGATCCTTCGGAAATCTATCATTACTATGGTTTAGATCAAAGTAGTATTGCCGAACGGGCGAAAAAGCTGTGTAAGCTGAAGAGGTAGCTATGAAAAGTATTCATGTTCAGGCATTGACGTCGGAAGGCTTTAGACAATACGGCGCATTTTATAACATGCTGCAGCCGGATGGCTATTCGTTAGCCAACGGCGATTATTACCCGGATAAGGTTATGTTGCCTGCTTCGGGCGAGGTTCCAATTACAATATCGTCCTTGGTATTACGAAAGACGGACGCCATGATCATCAATACTGTCGAGTGTCATGATAAAACCGGCGAAATAGGGCTGCCCATTGACGGTGATATCATAATTCACGTTGCGCCGGCGTCGGATATTCCCGTGCCCGAACTGACGGAGGCGTTCCTCGTGCCAAAGGGCTGCGTCTATAAGCTGAACGCGGGCGTGTGGCATTTTGGCGGCTTTGCCGTTCAACCTGCCGAAACGCATGTTTTAATCGGTTTGCCGCAAAGAACGTATAAAAACGACTGTACGATCGTTCATTATGAAGAAGATGATTGCATAGCTATCGTGTCGCAGGCGATTGACAGCGTCCGAACATTCGTGACATGAGGGCAAGGATATGGCCGAGCGGCGCAGACCCGCGTTATTGTTTTTCGACTCGGACGGTACCCTGATCAGCAATTCCACACGGAAGGTTCCGCGCAGTACGGTTGAGGCAATAAAAAAGACAAGCGCTCTTGGGAACATTGTGGTTGTTAACACGGGACGTCCATATTATCATATTGATGCGGAAGTTATCAGCATTGGCTTTGACGGTTTTATTTGCGCCTGCGGAATGTATATTCGCTATCATGACACGGTAATCCGCGATTGCAGGCTGTCAAAAGATTTTTGCGTAAATATCCGGGATTATGGTTTGAAGCTCGGAGTCGAGATGTCATTCGAATCCCATGACGCCTGGTTTTATGACGGGAACGGAAGAATGCGGCAGTGGCACAACAGAGAGAGGGAAAATCTGAAAAAAACAAGGTGCAAAATTTATGACCGCCTTGATGTGCCCGAGTTTAGATTCGATAAGTTCTTTTTCATGAAGCATGACGCAAACATTCAGGGCCTAACCGCCTTCGCTTCCGGGATACAGGGCTATTTTCAGCTAACCGACAGAGGCATATTCTATGAATGCGTGCCGAAAGGCTTTTCAAAGGCCGAGGCAATCGGCGTATTAAGCAGAACTATCCGAAAGGATGATTATGAAACCTATGCTTTTGGGGACAGTCAAAACGACTTGGAAATGCTGAAGCATGTTGATTATCCCGTCTTAATGGGCGAAGCGCCTGAAGATATGAGACTATATGGTTTCTACGTTACAAAAGGCTTGGAAGAGGACGGCCTGTTCTGGGCTATGAAAAAGTATGGATTGGCGTAACACGCGCAAAGTCAGGAGATATAGGAATGTTTGATGTTGTATGTATCGGATTCGGCTGCGTCGATGTACTGGTTCGCGGTGTGGAAGTCAATAACGACATCGCTGCCGTTAAGTTTGATTCGGCCGGTTCTTACCTCGCGTCCGTTGTAGTCTCGCATGGCGGAGACGCAATGAACGAGGCTATAACAGCAAGTAAACTGGGAAGCCGCGTAAAGCTGGTTATTGGAATAGGCAACGATGATTCCGGTAAATACCTTATAAGTTCGGCGCGCCAAGCGGGAGTCGATATCTCGGATATAGTTATTCTTGACGAAAAAGAGACATGCGTTTCAACGAACTTGATTCAAGAGAGCAATGGAGAGCGCTATTATTTCCGTACGGAAGAACCTTTTGTAAATTATTCCTGGAACAATTCTGTTATAGACGGAGCGCGTATCGTCTCGCTTGGCAGCCTGTTCATACCGCCTTTCCATGATGCTGATGTCGTTCGCGATACGCTAGGTTATGCAAAAAGCATTGGCGCGGTTACTTGCGCGGACACAAAATTAATTGAAAATGCGGATTCGTTAAAAAGCATGTTGGCAATATTCTCCGATATCGATTATTTCTTTCCGAATTATGACGAAGGCGTCAAGCTAACAGGCGAAACAGACCCAAAACGCATTATCGTCAAGCTGTTGGATTACGGCGTTGGAAATGTAGTGCTTAAACTCGGCGGAGACGGATGCGTTTATGGCAGCGCAAAGGAAGTCGTTAAAATTCGGCCTATAGCAAGCAAGATGATCGATTCAACGGGCGCCGGCGACAGTTTTATGGGAGCGTTTATGGCGGCGCTTGCAAGCGGAATGACCCCGTTGGATTGCGCAAAATTCGGAAACGTAGTAGCGTCCAGGACCATCCGTGAAGTCGGCGCCAGCAAAGGAATACCTTCCAGAGAGGAAACGCTCATATTAATGAAAGAAGAATACGGAATATCATAATTTAAAGTTATGACATTCAGTACTATTATTCATTTCACAAGCACCGGCGGCTATTATAATATACCAACAGCGCTTGATCAAGAGCTCTTGTTAATGTTTTTGTCAGTTCGAGAAATTGTTCTGTAGTCAGCAGTGATACCGTTTTGGTACAAAACTCAAATAAAGAAAGGTATGGTCAATTATTATGAAGAAGCTAAAAACCATTGTCGCCATAGGTATGGCGCTGATGATGTGTTTCGCACTCATCGCCTGTTCTCCGGCGCCGGCAGCGCCCGCAGCG
>DBDD01000287.1:0-213 GCA_002293365.1 Christensenella sp. UBA941
CATCACGCGCATACCAAAGCGCGGGTTTTCCATAGCGCGCTGCGCGCCGCCATAGAACAAGGCGAAGGAATTGAAGAAGGGAGCAAACGCCGCGAAGCGCCCATAGCGCGCCGCGATTTCCACCAGCTCCTGATCATTCGTCGTCAGCGACATGATCTTTTCCGGCAGGGCAAGCATCGCCCCCGCGAAGATCAGCGTCACCGCCATGCCCAA
>DBDD01000287.1:218-2561 GCA_002293365.1 Christensenella sp. UBA941
TGTCCTTCTTGCCCCAGTATTGGCTGATCATGATCATCATGCCGCTTTCCAGGCCGAAGAGGACGAGCGTGATCACAAAAATTGGCGTATTCGCCAGCGAAACGGCGGCCAGCGCCTTTTCGCCGATCGTTCCCACCATGAATGTATCAAATAGCCCCAGCATCTGCTGGAGCAAATTTTGCAGTATCATCGGGGCGGCCAAAGCGGCCAACCCCCGGTAAAATCCCGTCTCGCGCCGAAATATTCGCATTTGTTCATTATATATGGAAAGACGATTTTGTGCAAGGATGCGGAGAGGACGCGGCTACGGAAATCCANNTTTCGTAAGCGTTTGCCCTGGAGGACGCGGCTACGGAAATCCAGCGGCGAAAATAATTGAAATATCGGTATATAATTTCACCAAGCTATATTGTAAAACAATATAGCTTGTGATACAATTCCGATGTGAGGTGGGGTGATTACATGATTACACAACTAAAAAAGGGTACGCTTTCGATGTGCGTTCTCGCTATTTTGAGCCGTAACGATCGCTATGGTTACGAGCTGGTGTCGCTTATTTCACAGAATATCGAGCTTAGCGTGGGTACAATCTATCCGCTGCTAAGCCGTATGCGGCGCGAAGGTCTCATCGAATCCGAGACGCGGGATTCTCCGGACGGCCCTTCCCGAAAATATTACCACCTTACAGAATTGGGCAAGACAGAACTTATGGAGAGCGTGGCGGCGTGGAGAAAATTTTCCGATGGAATTGAACAGATTTTGGGAGGTATCGAAAATGAATAAGCGCGAATTCTTGGAAAAACTCCGAGCGGAGCTAACGGCCAGGCGTGCCTTGAATATTACGGAGATCATGACGGATTTTGAGGCTCACTTCGATGACGCGGTATGTGACGGGCAGACCGAAGCCGATATTGTGCTGTCTCTGGGCGATCCGGCTGAGATAGCCGAGCAATGCGCACAGGACGCGCAGTCCGCCGCTGGAGAAAAAGCCGACGTCTTTGTGAATCTGCGTTCCTCGAACCTCGTGATTGAGCCGTGGAACGGGAGCGGTTTCGATGTCCACATTAAGCGGCGCAGCACGGCATCCGCGCATGACGATGATGATTTCATAATAGAGCGTGACGGTAACGGGCTTCGAGTGGAACAGAGAAGAACCGGCAGCGTCGTCGCTTGGCTGTTGAGCGTATTTGACGTGCGTACCGTACATATATCCGTACCGAAAAGTTTTAGCGGCGGCATACGCATCCGGCTGTCCAGCGGTAATTTGGAGGTGCGCGATATATCGGCAAACAGTCTTGCGGCGGAGATGTTCTCCGGCAGTATCCGCATTAATACGCTCGTCGCGTCAAGCATGGATCTGCGCACACGCTCTGGAAGGATAAAGCTCTCGGACTGCGCCGGTGACGCTAATCTCCATGTCAATTCCGGCAGCATTGTTGTTGCCGCGCACAAAGGCAACGTGAACGCAAAGTCCAAGTCCGGCAGTATTAATGTTGAGACCGACGCAATAGCGAAGCCCTCCGAGATAAGCGCAAACAGCGGCAGCGTTAAGCTAAGGCTTAACCGGCTTGAGGAGCGTCTTGCGCTTTCCTGCGTATCCGGTAATATCAACTTCCACATAAACGAGCTGTCAGCCGACCTATCCGCCAAGACAGCGAGCGGTAACGTGACCGGCTATCTCAAGGACGGTACGAAAGCTGATTTTCGGATCGGCTCCTCGCTTGCGAAGAATGAGTTCATGAATGACGCGCCCTCCGGCAAGCTGCCGGTCGTGATATTGTCCTCAAAAAGCGGGCTGTCGAGGCTGAAGAAGCTGTGACCCAATGTATGTAATAGGAGGCGTCATATGAACGGTTTAACGGTAAAACCCGTATCAATATTGCATTCAATATGGTTCTTTGTCGTCAGCTCGCTGATGATCAATATCGGTGTATATTGCCTAATACCTATGCTCATGGACAAAGGGATTCCCTTTTTAACGGGCTATTTCATCTTCTTTTACGTTCCTCTTGTCCTGTTGTTTTTTGCCGCCTTGATTCTGTACAAAGCTGAGGGTAACGCTTGGCATATATCGGATTTCAAGCGACGTATGCGAATAAACGCTTTGAAGAAAGCCGACTGGCTTTGGATAGCTATTATTATTGTAAGCTACCTTGCTGTGCTTGTAATACTAACGCCGCTTATCAACAGAATAGCGCAGGTTCCTTTTTTCAGTCCGCCAGACTTTTTCCCGGCCGAAATAAATCCGAACAAACTAAGCGTTCCCGGATATGCTTGGGACTATGAGTTATCGGGGCAGTATTGGGTTATTATAGTTTATTTCATTGGATGGTTCTTCAATAT
>DBDD01000319.1 GCA_002293365.1 Christensenella sp. UBA941
GTTTTCGCGCTGGCGCAGAACGTAGTAAACCAAAGCGCGGGGCTCCTGTCCGGCAGCTTGGAGGTTGGGAACGCCGTCGCGCTGGATGCCCTTCGCGCGCAGCTTGAAGCGATGGACGTTTGGGGGCTGATAGGGCTTTGGATGCAGGTCTCTATCGTGAGCCTGTGCATTACGGCAAGGGCGATCTGCGTTTTCGTCGTCGCTTATGGCCGAATGGTAGAAATATATTTGACCGTAAGTATCGCGCCTATTCCCCTTAGTACAATCGTGAATCGCGAATGGGGCTCTTTGGGCCAGAACTACCTAAAGGCGCTCTTTGCCCTCGGCTTTCAAGGCTTCCTCATCATGGTCTGTATCGCGATTTACTCCGTGCTGATACAGGGCATNNAACATTCACTCGGCCGTGTGGGGTTGCGCAGGCTACACGGCGCTTTTGGTATTTACTCTTATAAAGTCTGCATCAATATCGAAGGCTTTGTTTCAAGCGCATTGACCTATAGAACCCATTTAGAAGGAGGAAAATTCGATTATGAGTACCGAACACGCTGCGCCTGTCAGCATTGAAGCGCGCGCGTTTCCTTTCAAGGAGCCGAAGGGCAAGCAGCTTGCCTTCGCCTCCATAACCATCAACGACGCTTTCGCCATGCTCCCGTTCTTCTTTTTCGCCATGTACGAGAAGGACGAGCAAGCCGCGGAGAAAATCCTGCGCAATATCGTTCGGGCTAAGTGGTTCCCGGCGCGCAGGCCGTACAGAACCGAAAACCTGTATCAATACTTAGAAACGGAGGGAAAAGCCCTTGCAGGCAGCGAATCAACAACAGGCGCGGCAGCAAAAAAGGCTGTCGCAACACATTCGGCAGGCGCGAAGCGATAAGGCCGATTTACGCGCCATGCCCGGAAAGAGCGCCGAAAAGCCCAAGCCTCCCCGTAAAAGTGGAAGCTTTCTCGATGGGCTGCTTACCAAGCTATTCGGCCGGAAGGATAAGCCGCAATCCGCGCAGCAATCCATTCCGTACCGGGAGATGTACCGCGACGGCGTTTGCCGGGTGGACGAGCGGCTATACACAAAAACCGTGGCGTTCAACGATATCACGTATCAGCTCGCGCAGAATGAGGAAAAGACGCAGATATTCGAGAACTACTGCGATTTCCTTAACTTCTTTGACAGCTCGATAAGCGTCCAGCTTTCTTTCCTGAATCAGCGCGGCAACATGGAGGAATTTCAGCGCTCCCTCGATATCCCGGATCGATCGGATAACCTCAACCCGATTCGGCGCGAGTACGGCGATATGCTGAAAAGCCAGCGCGCCAAAGGGAATAACGGGCTCGTCAAGACGAAGTACATCACCTTCGGCGTGGAGGCCGACACGCTCAAAGACGCGAAGATGCGGCTGGAGCGCATAGAGGCGGACGTTATCAACAATTTCAAGGTGCTCGGCGTAACCTCCCGTTCTCTCAACGGCCATGAGCGGCTTGAAGTGCTGCACGGCGCTTTCCATCTGGGCGGGCGCGAAAAATTTCGCTTCGACTGGCGGAATATCGCGCACGCGGGCAACGGTACGAAGGATTATATCGCGCCCTCCGGCTTCAATTTCTCCGACAGCCGTACCTTCCGCATGGGCGATACTGTGGGCGCCGTGTCGTTCGTCCAAATTCTTGCACCGGAGCTCACTGACCGGATGCTGGCGGATTTCCTCGACCTCGACAGCGCCGTTATGGTGAACATTCATATTCGCTCCATCGACCAAGCGGCGGCGATAAAGGCGGTCAAGCGGAAGCTCTCCGATCTCGACAAAATGCGCATCGAGGAGCAGAAAAAGGCCGTAAGGAGCGGGTATGACATGTTGCGCCCAGATAGGGTGTAGTAAGAAGTTGACTAAGGCACAACCCCGCATGATAACGCGGGAAACGACCTGCTTAACCGAAAGGCGAAAGCTGATACGGGAACACAGCATGGCAGGAAAGCGGTAAGTTGTCCTATACACAAGGGCACGACTGAACTGCAACGTTAAGCGGATACGAGGAAAAACCTACAGAATGTATAATGCGAGTTTCAAGTCCCTGTTTAGCCCGGGCGGAGGAATGTGTATGCACCTGTCATATAATGACAGTATCAACCTCCGGCATGAATACCATTACATATCCATGTCGTGTAATGGGTTATCAATAATTCATGCGACAAGCCAGAGAACTGGAAATAACGAAACGAAAGCTTATCCGACAATCCGCATTTGCCTACTTGCTACACTAACTGGGGATTGCCTAAGTTGGAACGCTCAGTATGAGCTATGCGAAATGCCGCAAGGTGATAAATCCCAAGCCCTCAAAAGCAAGGGAGATGACGCTGAATATCCAATATGGCAACGGAGTTCTCATAGTATTCAAGGTGTTGCTGTAATGGTTCAACACACAGGCAGACTTCGTGTGCTGCTGGTTCGATTACCGCTGAAAGGGCGACCGAGTATGCGGGAGAACAGGAGAAGGAGAACAGTCATTGGCTCTAAAATCAAAAACTTGTTTAGGGAGGAAAACCTCATTGCAACCATCAAGAACGGTTTTAGATAGAATTATGCGAAATTCGAGGAACAACAAAGAGGAAATCTTTACACGGCTATATCGCTATATGCTAAGGCCCGACCTATACTATCTTGCGTACAACAAACTCTACAGGAACAAAGGAGCGTCAACAAAAGGCGTGGACGACGATACGGCGGATGGTTTCGGCGAAGAAAAAATCAACAGGATCATTCAATCGTTATCCGACGAAACCTATATCCCCAAGCCGGTGCGCCGCGAGTATATCAAGAAGCGCAAGGGTCGTTACAGGGAATAAGCGAAATCAGGCTGATACGCTTACACCAAAAGGTGCGGAGGCGGCAAAGGGACCTTTCTGTATCCCTGCGCAAACGGACAACAAATCCTCCCGGCTCAAAGATGGCTCCTAACGCACTCACAACTATTTACTACACGGAACTTGGTAAGCCCTATGCGTTCCTCGCAAGAGGTATCGACCCCGTAAGGGGAAGAAACGGCGCAGAGGGTAAAGGAAAGGGATAAAAAGCGAACGCCGCCCTGTAATGGGGCGGATAGGGGTTCAAAATTTGCCCCGGCCCGAAAGGGCGCAGACTTATCCTACGGTATTTCATGGCAAGAAATGGAGGTAAACCTATGAATGGCAATGCTTCAACGACGGCGAAAGCCGAGAGGTTGCCAAACGCGTCAAGGCTAGCCGCTCAATGGACATCCATTGACTGGAACCTAGCCGAAGCCGAAGTTAATAGGCTGCAAGTCAGGATTGCCAAGGCGACACAGGAAAAGAAATGGAACACAGTGAAACGGCTACAATATCTCTTGACCCATTCGTATCATGCAAAACTGCTCGTGGTCAGGAAAGTGACCACCAACAAGGGAAAGAACACGCCCGGCGTCGATAAGGTGCTGTGGAATACCCCGGCGCAGAAGATGAACGCGGCGCTCTCCCTTACGGACAAAGGCTACAAGGCAAGCCCGCTTCGGCGGGTATTCATCGAAAAGAAAGGCAAAAAGGCAAAACGCCCATTGGGAATACCTACTATGTATGACAGGGCGATGCAGGCGCTCTATGCGCTTTCGCTCGACCCGGTATCGGAAGTAACCGCCGATCATCACTCCTTCGGATTCCGCAAAGGCCGGTGTTGTCAGGACGCTTGCGAATATATGTTCGCGGACTTGGCGCGCGCCGTATCGCCAAAGTGGGTTTTGGAGGGCGATATCAGAGGTTGTTTCGATAATATCAGCCATGATTGGCTCGTCGCCAACATCCCAATGGATAAATCCATCCTGAAACAATTCCTGAAAGCGGGATTCGTATTCAAAGGGGAACTATTCCCCACCGACGACGGAACCCCGCAGGGCGGCGTCATCTCGCCCATACTGGCGAATATGGCGTTGGACGGAATGGAGAAAGTTTTGTCTGATCGTTTTCACACCAACAGGCTGGGCAAGGTTGACCTTCGTTTCAAAAACGCCCATAAAGTCAATCTAGTACGTTACGCCGACGACTTTATCGTTACGGCTGCAACAAAAGAAATCGCGATGGAAGCAAAGGAAAACCCTTACCTTGAACCCGAATACTTCACGCAACGGCAATTCAATCATGGAGTGAAGCGGTTATCCGGGCGCTTTAAGCAAGTCTGGAAAAACCAAAACGGGTGCTGTTACCACTGTGGCCAGCCAATGGATATCAACGAGGAGAAAGATATTTTCTTTAAGGTTCCAAAATCCAAAGGCGGCAAGGACGAGGTTCCAAACATGGCCTATGTCCATAATCATTGCCAGTTTCTTTATACTGAACGCCGCTCGAAAGAGTTATGAAATGCTTGAGCCGGATGAGTGGAAACGCTCACGTTCGGTTCTAAGAGGAGGAAGGGAGAGTAATCTCCCTGACTTACTCGACTATTTCCCGCTGGTTCAGCGGCTTGGCGGGCAGGTCATAAAGCTTTCGCCGGTGTCGGAGCATTATCTTAATCCGCTTGAAATTAACGCGGACTATGCGGACGAAGATGTACTCTGTAAAGGGTACTTAATTTTTTGTGCCTCAAAATACGTGCGCGACCGGCCCATCTGTAGCGATTTGGCGAGGTTTCGCGGGAAAGGAGGGCGCTTACCGGGCAAACGGCGCGACCGCCGCAGAAAGCGTCAATACGGTTTCTTGGAACTGGGAGCGGCGTTCCCGATCAAAGAAAGCGCCACTCCCGCCCGCAACACCCGAAGGTTTGCAAGGTCAGCATAGCAAAAACAGCCCGTACTTTCAAGGTGTTGCGCGAAAATCGACCTTGAAAGGATGGTTTTGGAAAATGGCAGATTACGCGAAAATGTACAAAACGCTGTTCAATTCGCAGACGGAGGCAATCGAGATTTTACAGAAAGCGCAGCAGGAAGCCGAGGAAATCTACATTTCGGCTCCCGACCCGGATATCCGCGTTTTAGGGTCTCGCGGGCCGGAGGACGAAAGGGACGAGTAAAGCGCGTCACACGCCGCAGGAGCCGCCAATTAGGGCGGCTCTTTGCTTGGGGCCGTACAGGGGCCTTGTAGCGCGTAAATCGCCGTTCGGAGGGGGGCTGGTATGAAACCCTTCCTTCCCCTCGAAAACGCGAAATCCGCGCCCCGAAACCCTCTGTTTTAGGGCGTTCCGTCATAGGTAATCACGCCTAATTCGGGACACATCATCTCCGAAATATAGGCGTGGCTCAAAGTAGGGTCAGCCGGTCGATCTCGTCCTGCTGTTCGATCAGCCATGCCGAAAAGTCCGCCAGCTTGCTTTGGCCCTGCTTGACCTCGGCCTTTCGTTTCACCGCCTCTGCTCGGAAAACCTCAAAAGCCGCCGCAACCGCCGCAATCTTCTCCGCGTCGGGTTCCTTCTGCCGTTTCAGCTTTCGGAGCCGATTGTACCAATAATAATACGCCGTTTCGTGAACGCGCTCCAGCATATCGCCCTTCGCGCGCTCGTCAAACTTGCGCTTCGCTTCCGCAGCTTGGGCTTTACGGCAACCCTCGCTGCAAATCTCGCGATGGCGGCTTCTTGCGAGAAATATTCGTCCGCAAGCCTTGCACTCTTGGAAAGCGAAGCGCCATTCCTCGATCCGATGCAGATAATAGTAGATCATTGGCTGAAAAGAGGAATACGCTGCGACGCACTCAAAAGGCCGTTTCTTCGCGGGATACCAAAGCTCAACTTGGCTATCGGCGGGCCGCGCCGCGTCCGAGAGCGCGCTTGCCGGGCGCTCCTGCCATAATCCCAAAGAGCGAGAAAACGGCTTGTAAAGCGATAGCGTTCGTTCAAGAAACCGTTCCGGGCCGTGGCTTATATGATAGCAATTCAAATAAGCCTCCCATGTCCGAACGGCGGCGAACATGGCGGACGGTTCCCCGCTTTCGTATTTCTCACGTAGAAAATCAGCGCAGGGCTTTACCGCTTTCCA
>DBDD01000297.1 GCA_002293365.1 Christensenella sp. UBA941
ACCATGATACGCACATAAACGCAATATCGATTTTCCGGCCAGCACTCGCCCGACTTCGCCGGGCGAGTGCTGTAAGGGGATTAATAAGGGGCTTCGCCCCTTGTTAATCCCCGCTATAGTGTGTAGGGGCGGATGGCAATCCGCCCGTTGCATAAACCCGCCCGCGGCGTCAGCACCGCGCCCGCGCCCTAACCCCGCCCAAAGAAATTCGCAAAATACGCATCTTTTTCGCCGCAGGTTATTCTAAAACGCGGCGCCTCCTTGTCCGTGGCGGTCGAAACGGGTATAGTGATTGGAACAGGCTTATAGTTAAAGCAATACTAACAATCAATTCTGCGGGAGTATAGCGATGACGGACATGCTTTTTGACACTTGCCAGGCAAATCTTTTGAGCAGGCCGCGCATGAGCGCGTTGTTGGCGGAGGCCGTAAAGTACCCGCTTACCATCGTCTTGGCGGGGGCCGGATATGGAAAAACGCGCGCTGTCTTTGAATACGTTACAAAAGCCGAAATACCGTTTACCTGGCTTCAATTTTCCGAGCGCGACAACGCCGGCTCACGTTTTTGGTCCAAGTACGTTCAACTCGTCGCCGGGACGAATGAAGCCTTTGCCGCGCAATGCAGAACCATGGGCTTTCCCGATACGACGGATAAGCGAAATAGGTACTTTGCTCTTAGAAACCGCAATATACCCCAAAGGCACCGATTGCTTATAATGGATGATATACATCTTATCAATCACCCCGATATTCTGCTATTTCTGGAAAGGCGGCTGCATCAGGCGGTAAAAAACACATCGGTGATCATCATTTGCCGCGAATGGCCCGCCATTGCGCTAACCGATCTTCAAGTCAGGGGCCTAATCCCGAATATCAACGAGGACGACCTCGCGTTTACGGAGGGCGAGCTAGCCGAATATTTTTCGCAACAGGGCCTATCGGTATCCAAGAAGGATCAGCGCGAGATAATGGCGGATACGGGCGGCTGGGCCTTCTCAATCAATCTCGTGGCCCGTTCCCTAAAGCGTTCGCCCGGATACGCGGGCTACGTGCGTATCGCGATGCGGCAAAATATTTTCAAACTCATGCAAACCGAAGCGTACGATTGTCTGCCCGAACGGATGCGGCGTTTCCTCGCGCGGCTCTCGCTTATAGACCATCTTTCGGGCGATCTTGTCGCGACGCTGGCAAAGAACGACCAAGGCCTCCTGGCCGAATTGGGGCGCCAAAACGCGTATATTCGCTTTGACAACGGCATTCACGCCTACTTAATCCATAATTTATTTCTGGATTTCCTGCGCACGCAAACGGATATCCTCACTCGGGAGGAAACCGAGGAAACCTACAAGGCGGCGGCGGATTGGTGCAGGCAAAACGGCTTTGAGGCCGACGCCTTGGGCTATTTGGCCAAAGTGGGCGATTATGGAGCTATCGTCGCCATCCTATACTCGATGCCTATCCAGATGCCGCTTGATATCGCATTGTGCGCCGCCGAGATTTTCGAACGCGCGCCAAGCGTAATGGCCGATCAAATCGAATTGTTCGCCGTGATGCATGTGCGGGTTTTTATCCGCCTGGGCCGGTGGGAGGATGCGACGGAGCTGATGCGGCGGTACGAGAAGAGATTTATTGACAACCGTTTAAGAGGCCGGATGCTGGGCATGATCTATTTTTGCTGGGGAAATGTACGGGCGCTGATGAGCACGATTGACGGCCGATATGATTTTGACGCGTATTACTCCAAAATGGCGGAGCTTCTAAAGGAAGCGCCGGTAAAGGCGGATAAATATGCCGATATGCCGATGGGCTTCTGGGCGAGCCTGGGAGGGGCCGCGCGCAAAGGAGATCCGCAAGCGTATATAGACGCCGCGACGCGCGCTTGCCGGCATATTGCCCGTTGCTGGGGCGGCTCTCAGGCGCACGGCGTCCTATGCCAAGGAGAGCTGCTATATTATCAAGGCGCAATTAGGGCGGCTGAGCCCAATTTTGCGGACGCATTCCGCCAAGCGCGGGAAAACGGGCAGTTCGAGCTGGAATACAAGGCCGCGTTCTATCTAATGCGCGTCGCGCTATGGCAAGGTAAGCTCGATAAGGCCGGCCGCGCGCTGGCCGAGATAGAAGCTAGGCAGAGCGAAAGCGGCTACGCGCACCGTTATTTGAACTATGACGCCGCCAAGGGCTGGCACGCTTTGGCGCTGCGCCAGCCCGATGCGGTTCCCTCATGGCTGAAGGAGGAGTTCGCGCCGTATGGCCACGCATACTATATTGAGAATCTGGGGAATCAAGTCAAGGCGCGCTGCCACTACCTTACGCGAAACTATCCTCCGTTGATAGCTTATATCGAAGGGGTGAAACGGCGCGAATCCGTTCTTTACGGCAGAGTGGAGCTTTTGGCCCTTTTGGCATGCGCGTTTAATCAAATGGAGGACAGGGCCGCGGCGCTAAGCGCTCTGCGGGAAGCTTACGGGGAAGCCGCTCCAAACGGCATCATAACCCCGTTTATCGAATTGGGAAAGGATATGCGCGCCTTGGCTACCGCCGCCCTTCATGAGCCTGGCTGCGGCATTCCTCCCGAATGGCTAGAAACGATAAAGCGAAAATCCGCCTCATTTGCTAAGTACCAGTCCTTGATGATCGCCGAATATAAAAAAGCTCTCGGCGGCGCGCCAAGCGTAAGCCTGTCCGCGCGCGAAGGCGAAGTGCTTTCAGATCTATACCGGGGCCTTTCCCGCTCGGAAATCGCGGCGAAGCAAGCGCTGTCCATCAATACAGTTAATGCCGCAGTTAACAACATTTTTAATAAGCTGGGCGCGCATAGCATAGCGGATCTTGTGCGCATAGCGGCGGAGGAAAAGCTGGTGTGATACTTGACATATTACGGCAATACTATCACAATATACCCTAGCGGGGTAGTGTGTGATGGATTATCTATCTTTAGAAAATATTGTCGCAACGGACGCAATAATGGCCAAAGAGATATCTTTAGAAGACGTCCGAAACGCAGTGTTCAGGCTTTTACTCGCGCCAAACGACGGATGGGCCCGAGGCAAGCTTTTATTGTATCTCCGGTACGGCCCTCTGATAAGGGCGTACTTTACGGCCTCGGCAGGCCGGAACGCGCCGGGCGGATACGACGCGCTCGATATCGAGCTGGCCATGCAATCCAGAGCCGTGTCGCGTATCGCGCTGGGTATTCACCGCTACGATAGATATAAAGAACCGCTGCTAAAGTTCCTTTCGCGCGACGTCATAAACGCGTACAAAGACTTATTCGATACAAGAAAACGCCATTATGAACAAGACCGCTCCGAGGCCGAAAATCCGGAAAGCAAAAAGGAGCCCGCGGAAGCAAAGCCGCGCTTATCCATTTTTATGATGGACGAGGCCGATATGGAAAGGCTCATTAAGGCGTCCGGCGCGCTAAAGGTATCGTCGGATCGTCTTTTAGCGCTGCTCGGATTGATTCTTGCTCGTAGGGAAAGGCATCTCAAGGAGCTGAGCGTTGAGCAAATACAGTCGTGGCTGGGCGCGGACGCCGACAGCCTAAAAAAGCTCTTGGACGGCCGCGGGCCAAGGATTCCAAAGGGCTTTCAGCTGCAAGAGCATTTCGTAGACATCGACGATATAGGCGAAGAGTATGACATCGATACAAAGGGTACGCTGGAGCTGAACCGCCCCGGCGAAGCAAACGGCGGGATACATACTCTTAGCCAAGCGGACTTAAAATTTCAAAGATACATTGACGGTTTGATCGACAAAAAAGCGGATGGCGAGCTGGTCGGCGGCGCGCCCCGCCGCCGCAACGCCGGCGAAGATAATCAAGAGCATGTAAAGAGCCAATTTGTTCAAGCGATACAGATGTCCGAAGAAGAGATTATGGCTACCTTGGATATACTCCGGGCCGAACGTAAAAAGCTCGAAGAAGAGGCCGCGAAAGTACAGCCCGATTTACCAAAGGAAGTGCCCTTGCCTCCCGTAAGTGAATTTGAAAGCTGGTACGACGAAGCGCATAAAGGCGCATGGGGCCGAAAACGCAGAGAGATTCATATGTTCGTCTATCAGGTGCGCCATTTGCAAAAAAAGCGCTGCGACGGTAAGAAGCTCGACGCAATGTTTAAGGAGCAATTTGGCCGCGATCCCGAGACAAGCGCGGATAAAGTGCTTAAAGAGTATGATAAGCCCGCGATGGAAGCTTTCATGAAGTGGCTCGCCCAAAAAAACGCGAAATAAACGGGCGCGGTTGGATACTTGGGTATCTGAATCGGAAAGGGGTGTATCACAATGCTATCAAAGGAAATGCCGGAATACGAACGTTCAGGCGATTGTATCGAGCTGGAATCAAAGCTCTATAACGCCTTGTTTGCCCCAAATAAGCCGCCCAAGGACGCGATCTTCTATATTAGGGGGCTTTGGGCCAAAGTAACAAGGGCCGATAAGGACTATCTATTGGGGCTGCTGGACGTCCTCGCCGACGCCGATGCCTCAAGGCTGGAGCGGTATGAGGATTTGACGATCGCGCTTTTGGGCTTGAAAGCCTTTGCGAACATCATGGAGCCGCCGATGATTGCGTTCAACTTCGCCGCGGGCGACGGCGAGGATGACACGGTCGAATTTGAGGCCGATCTATCCAACGGATGGAAATGCCATATAGCGTGCTGGAATGCCGATAGAGATACGGAGCTGACGCTCACGGTCGACAAGAGCCAGATTAAAGCGCCGACGATCAAGGTTCGCCCGCTGTGCCTTGTCGGCGAAGGCAGAGGCCGCTATCTCGATATAGACTTCAATAGGGATACCGAACTGGTTCCGGGCAAGCAAATCGACAGCGAGCAGTTTTTATATTGTCTGAAAGGCGATTTAAACGTGCTGGTATCTATTCCCGGCGTGCCGGAAACGCTGAAAATCCTGACGCTGGAGCAAGCGAAGTATCACTGACATGCGATTTGGGTAGGGTTAGGTTCGCGTTTCTCTCCTGACCCTAGCCGGGGGAGCGATATTGTATGATAACGGCCGCGCTGTATCTGCATGATAACCGCCTGTGCGTACATGTACGCCGGGTTGGTTGGTTTTATTCTCGCGCCGGCTTTTCGCCGAATACGATACGAGGCGAAAATAACGAAAAAAACGTTGTGGAGCAGGGCAAGGAACTCGCAAAGGCTTTGCCGAAAGGGTTCCTGCGCCTAGTTAATATATGCTCCTTATTCGGCTTCGGTAAAACGCTCATGATGCATATCGCGACGCCAAGCCTGAACGACTTCTTCTGGGAATACGTACCCGTAAACCCCGCCCGGGAGAAGCTGCGTACATGGCAGGCGCTGCCGTTTATCCGCACCGTACCGTGCGCTGCTTACCGCGAAACGCCGGTTCGCCAAAACAAAGATTTTTGCTTTTTTTATGATACAAAGCTGAATCCGTCGCCCAACTTTCCCATTATAGACGATAAAACAATAAAAAAGGCGGATTACAAGCCAAGCGATCCGAACGACGGCGTTGAGACCCGCTGGCCCAGCGTTTTTAAAGGCTGTCTGAAAACGGCGGGCTTTCTGCATATCGTGACGCACGGCGGCGTCGGCAAGTTTCTTAAAAAAGAAGCGAGTAGAAAAGACGCGGCCGAAGAAGAAGAAGCATACTTTACGCCGGAGGATATCGACAGTAAAAAAGGCGTTCCGCGCGTCGTGCTGGCGGAATGCTGCCACAGCGCCGAAACGGGCCAAGGGAACCAATCCTGGGCGGAAACCATGCCCGGGCGATTTTTAAACGCGGGCGCAGCCGTATATATCGGCAGCATCGGCATAGTCGAGGTGACGAGAGGCGGGACGCTTTTTGCAAATTGCTTTTTATACGAATTTCTTTCGTCGCCGAACCAATCCTTTGCGGCGGCTTTGCGGAAGACGCAAAAGCGCCTCGCCCGCGCGGGCTATGGCAACCCAAACCGCGCGCATGCCGTATACGCGGCGGCGAATCTCAATCCGGAAAGGAATAGATGCGCCGATATTTTAAACGCCGGTTCGCTAAAAGAATACGGATATCGCCCGCCTTCATGCCCGCGCGAACCGCTGCCGTTTCGCGTGAAATGGCCGGTCTACGCGCTGGGATTGTTGGCCCTATTGCAGGCCGCGCTGTTTTTCGCGCAAACCTCGCTGTATCTGCTTCCGCAAGACAGTTCCGCTATGATGATACTCGCCGCAGCCGCAACCGTTGTTTTTGTCTATAATATGGGCGATTGGTTTTTATCTACCCGCCGGAAGAAAAAGCGTGCGCCATAGAATCATATTATAAAAACCGCGAACAGCTCTCTCGCTTTGGATATTACGGTATCCGGATAAGGGGGAGAGCTTTTTCATGTCGTGGACAGTAATTCTCGATGCCGAGTTTATATGGATACTTGTCGTGCCGCCGCTTTATGTATGGGCCGTTTCCTGCGCGCTTGCGAGGTTGGTCTACCAGCGCGACGGGAGTGAGCGGCGCGTATTGGCGCTTACGGCGTGGAGCGTCGTCTTCGGATGTATGGCGCTCTGCTTGTTCCTGGGCGCGTTCGAGCCGTACGCGCTTATCGACTTCGACTGGTACAGCTATACTCAGGCAAAAGAATCTTTTGCGGGCGTAATCCTCTTTTTGTTCGCGAAGTCGGTGGCTGTGTTGCTTGCGGCGTTCGCGGACGCGCTGCGGGAGCGATTGGAAGCGCCCCGTGCGAGTGCGCCGTCTCT
>DBDD01000219.1 GCA_002293365.1 Christensenella sp. UBA941
GCCGATAAAAAACGGCAACGATCAGATCGAGGTTACGCTAAGCGTCGGCGCGGCGCGCGCGCCCGAGGACGCGGACGAGCCGGACGAGCTTTTGGCGCTTGCGCGGACGGCGCTGCGCAGCCGCCAGCCGAAAACGCGCAATAGCTATCAGCTGCATATGCCGGGGCTGGAGGAAGACGAGTATCGTGCCGAGGACGACGTTATGCGGATGCTGGAAGGCGGCGCGGCAAAATGCGCTTATATGCCAATCGCCGGCGAATCCGAAACGGCAATGCTTCAAGGGAGCGTATTATACGAAAACGATGGCAAACACGAGCTGTTTCCCGGCTCGGCGCTTACGTCGTACCCACAGGAGATAGATCTGCACTTAATGCATATGCTGCTGGGCGATTATCGCGCACGATTCCGCGAAGACGGCCCAACGCTTCTGCTGCCGTTTCGGCAGAGGCTGTTGAAGCAGGATTTCGTAGGGCGTTTTTGCCAAAGCTTGCGCCAATTCGGCTATGATCGATCGGGTATCGCGCTTATTGTATATCCCGCCGCGCTTTCTCANNAGGGCGGAGGAGACGCGCGCGTCTATCAAGGCTCTGTCGGATGCCGGGGCAAAGTTCGTGCTCGACGGCTTCGAAGCAAATCATTCGCTCACGCGGCTGATAATAGAGAACGGGGTTAAGTTTGCAAGGCTTAGCGAAGGCCTAGTGGAAAATATCGAAGACCGCTCGGATAATTTATTAATAGAGGCCGCGGTCTATGTCGCGAAGCGCGTCGGCGTTACGCTGCAAGCGATAGCGCCGTCCGAGGCCGCGGGAGAGAAGTTGCGCGCCGCGGGTATCGACTTAATTGGCGTTATAAATAAGTGATTGACGATAGGCGCGTTGCGTGCTATAGTAGTCGCGTACTCGAATAGAGGCGCATCCGACATCAGTAGCGCGGGCGCTATAGGCGCGCAACGCCTGCACGCGCGAAAGGGGAAGATGCCGAAGGAAGGGCCGGGTTGCCTAGCGGTCTTTCTTGGTCGGTCGGTTAAGAGCCGCCCGATTGTCACAGAGCGTATGCTTTGTGGAGCGCTATTCTGTTTCAAAGTGTATTTGTTGCAGTGGCGCTCGCCGCTGCTATTTTTTTGCCGCTGCTATTTTTTTGCGCAAGCGCCGCTTCGGCCGGGCCGCGCCCTAGCGCATGGAGGAGGATTACAATATGTCAAAGAATTACAAGATCGCCGTCGTAGGCGCGACGGGAATGGTCGGCAGGAAGTTTTTACAAGTGCTGTCAGAGCGCAAGCTGCCGGCGGAGTACACGCTGTTCGCTTCGAGCCGCAGCGCCGGTACGGAAATAGATTTCATGGGCAAAACATATGTCGTCGAGGAGCTAACGCATACGTGCTTCGACGGGCGGGGGTTCGATATAGCCCTGTTTTCGGCGGGAGGCGGTACGAGCCTCACGTTCGCGCCGTCGGCGGCGAAGGCCGGAGCGGTCGTAATCGACAATTCCAGCGCTTGGCGCATGGATAAGGACGTTCCGCTGATCGTGCCGGAGGTCAACGCCCACGCCGTTAGCGGCTACAAGGCCAAGGGGATAATAGCGAACCCCAATTGCTCGACAATACAAGCGGTCGTGGCGCTAAAGCCACTGCACGACGCTTATAAGATCAAGCGAGTCGTCTATTCGACGTACCAGGCCGTGTCCGGCGCGGGTATGGGCGGTTATGGCGACCTCGAGCGCGGGATCAAAGGCGAAGCGCCTCTGAAATTCCCGTATCCGATCTTCGGGAATTGCCTGCCGCAAATCGACGTTTTTCTCGATACGGGCTACACGAAGGAAGAACAAAAGATGATCGACGAAACGCACAAGATCATGGAAGACGACGCGATTCGCGTCACGGCGACGACGGTGCGCGTACCGGTATTCCATGGGCACAGCGAGTCGATTAATTTGGAATTCGATAGGCCGTTCGAGCTTGAAGAGCTTCGGGAGAAGCTCGAAAGCGCCCCGGGTATTATAGTCGTGGACGACCCGGCGAACCAGAAGTATCCGATGCCTATAGACGCCGAGGACAGGGACGAGGTCTTCGTCGGGCGTATCCGGCGCGACTTCTCGGTGGATTCGGGCGTCAATCTTTGGGTCGTAGCGGATAACATCCGCAAGGGCGCGGCGACGAACGCCGTGCAGATCGCGCAGGAGCTTATAAAGCTCTGGAAAACGGAAGGGAAGTAGGGTGTTTTGATCACCTGTAGGGACGCGATACATCGCGTCCGGTGGTGATTGTCACGGACGCCATATATGGCGTCCCTACACATTATGATGAAGGGGGCAAAGGCATCATGGCAAACGCTATATTCAAAGGCTCCGGAGTGGCTATAGTTACACCGTTCACAGAGGATGGGGTCAACCTGAAAGCCTATGGCGAGCTGATCGAATTTCAGCTGTCGGAGGGGACGGACGCGATTGTCGCGTGCGGCACGACGGGCGAGCCTTCGACGATGAGCGCCGAAGAAAAGCGCCAAACGATCCGCCGCGCGGTAGAGGCCGTGAACGGGCGCGTGCCGGTAATCGCCGGTACAGGCGGCAACGATACAAAACATGTTATCGAGGATTCGCTTGCCGCGAAGGAGCTGGGCGCCGACGCGCTTTTAATCGTAACGCCGTATTACAATAAGGCGACGCAAGGCGGCATGGTCGAGCATTACAACATGATTACGCGCGAAGTCGGATTGCCTGTCATTATTTATAACGTTCCTGTGCGTACGGGATTGAACATGCTTCCGTCCACGCTGTTCGAGCTTTCGAAAAATCCGCTCATCGCGGGCATGAAGGAGGCGAGCGCGAATATCGAGCAAATTACCGAGATGGCGCGGCTTTGCCCGGATGTGCCTCTATATTCCGGCAACGACGACCATATCCTGCCGCTGCTTTCGCTCGGCGGCTTGGGCGTAATCTCCGTGCTCGCAAACGTAGCCCCGCGCGATACGCACGAGCTCGTCATGGCGTTTTTGAATGGCGATATCAACAGAAGCCGCGTATTGCAGTTTAAGGTCAATCCGCTGGTCAAAAATCTTTTCAGCGAGGTTAACCCGATCCCTGTAAAGACCGCGCTGGGCCTGATGGGCTATGACGTCGGTCCGTTGCGCATGCCGCTTACGCCGATGGAAGAGGCGAATAAGGCGAAGCTAGAGGCGTGTATGAAAGAATACGGACTGTTATAGAGAATATATCGCGATTGTGGGGGGCGTCTTGCCGCCCGCGATAAATGAAACCCTGTAGGGACGAGATATATCGCGTCCGTGACCCAAATGAGATATTTATCACGGACGCCATATATGGCGTCCCTACATTCGGGCGAACACAGTTCGCCCCTACATTAATTTCAAAGGATAATACTACGATGATAAAAATTCTTCTCTGCGGGGCGCTGGGTAAGATGGGCAAGATGGTCGCGGCGCTGGCGAAGGATATGCCCGGCTGCGAAATCACAGCGGGTGTGGACGCGATGGCGTCGGGCGAAGAGAATGTCGGCTTTCCGCTCTACCGCGCTTTGACGGAATGCCGCGAGGCGGCGGACGTGATTATCGACTTCTCGCGCCCGGAGGCGTTGGCCGCGCTGCTGTCATATTCGCAATTGCGCTCATGCGGCCTCGTGCTATGTACGACGGGCTATTCGGCAGAACAATTGGGCGCGATAAAGGCGCACGCGGCCAAGTATCCCGTATTCCAAAGCGCGAATATGTCGTTGGGCGTCAATCTGCAAATGGAGCTTTGCCGCAAGGCTGCGGCGCTATTGGGAGACGGCTACGACGTCGAGATCGTAGAGAAGCACCATAACCAAAAGGTCGACGCCCCGAGCGGTACGGCGCTAGCCTTGGCCGACGCGGTCATTGCCGCGACGCCCAGCCCACTCGAAAAGACGTATGGGCGCGAAGGCAGGCAGACCAAGCGCAGGAAAAACGAGCTAGGCATCCACGCCGTGCGCGGCGGGACAGTCGTCGGTGAACACAACGTCTATTTCTTCGGTGCGGACGAGACGATCGAGCTTACGCATATCGCCTCATCGCGCGCGGTGTTCGCCGCGGGCGCGCTTAGGGCCGCAAAATTCCTTTCGGCGGCGGCTCCGGGGCTATACAATATGCAGGACATCGTGACGGGACAGGGGACAGTCGCGCATATGGCCGTAGACGAAAAGCAAGCCGTCGCGAACATTAGCTTAGCGCACGAGCCGCGCTTGCTCGCGGAGCTGTTTGGCGCGCTGGCGAAGGAACACATCGTCGTCGACATGATCAGCCAGACCATGCCGGCTTCAGGCGCAATCGACCTGGCATTTTCGCTTTCACAGGAACACTTGCCAAAGGCAATCGACGTGCTGAAAGGTTTCTCGCCATCGTTCTCATTTGAGATTAATCCAACTATATGCAAAATTACGCTTGAAGGGCGCATGGAAAAGCAGCCGGGCGTAGCGGCGAGACTATTCGAGCTCTTGGCTAAGGAAAAGGTTTTGGTAAAGCTAATAACGACTAGCGAGACGAAGATAGAATTCTGTGTCGACGAATGCGACGTCAAGAGCGCCGTCGCGGCGGCGAAGCGCGCTTTCGCGCTATAAAAAAACTTATGCGCCTTGCGGAATAAAAGACTTAACTCTAAATCTTTTTAAATGTTAATATCAAAGCGCTGATGAATAGGCGGCCTTGACGAAAGATCCATGATCGTTTGTATGCGTCCACGAATGTCTGCGATATCTAGCGGGTGAGTGTAGTCGTTAACTATTTCGGCAGCTTGTTCGGTTTCTTCTTCGGCTTCTTCCTCGATCTTTAACGCTCGCTTCATCTTTTTGCGCATAGAACCCGGCAAGGACTTGTTGGTCGCCAATTCTTCCTGCACCGACTGGGACTGCAAGGAATCCTGGGTTTCCAAGGCCAGCAATTCGGCTTCTATATCGGCGTCGTATTCCTCCAAAGAGGCGAGCCTGATTGGTGAATGCATACTCATTACATTTATCATCGGCTTTTTATTAGGCCAACTTTAGCGTTTTGGCAAATACATTTTTATCCAATTACAGGCGTTTATTCTTTGTCCTGCTCGTTCAAGCTGCGGACGATTTCTTTTACAACGCGGTCGCAGTCGCTGTATGGAACTTGACAAGTGCCGACCTGCTTATGTCCGCCTCCGCCTAATTCGAGCAGCATGTCGCCGATGTTCGATTTGCAAGTGCGGTTGAGTACGCTGTGTCCGACGGCGATTGCGCTCGTAGACTTTCCCTTGCCGTCTACGATCCAAACGGAGACGTTTTGCTCGGGGAAGAGGCTGTAGATTAAGAAGCGATTGCCAACAAAGATTTCGGTTTCGCCGCGAAGGTCTGTGATTATGACGTTGCCTTCCGCGCGCGATTTATATTGGAGCATTACTTTGAAGAGCTCGGATTGCTTATTGTAGAACGCGACGCGTTCCTTAACGTCGGGCAAAGCGAGTATTTCATCGATCGTCATCGATGAACAAGCGTCGAGCAGAAGCAGCATCAGATCGTAGTTGGATATGGAGAATTCACGAAAACGCCCCAGCCCCGTGCGGGGATCCATGAGGAAGCCGAGCAGCACCCACCCCGCAGGATTTAAAATCTCGTCGGCGGTAAGCTGTGCGGAATCGACTCTGTCGACTGAGGATATCATCTCGGAAAAATGCGATAGCCGGACGTCGCCGTCGTAGTAATCGTAGATGACGCGGGCGGCGCTTGGCGCAAGGCGGCATTCGCCGGGCACGTGAAGATCCTTGCCGACGCGGGTGACCTCGCTGGCATGGTGGTCAAACCACATGCCGCAGCCGGGGGCGTATGGTACGTTTGCTAAAACGTCGTTACGCGTGACCTCGACTCTGCCGTCCTGAACATCCTTGGGATGTACAAAAAGCCAGCGATCGACCACTTCCAAATACTTTAGCAGAGCGCCACAGGCCAAGCCGTCGAAATCCGCGCGAGTCAGAAGCCTCATTTTCTACCCCTTTCATCTACCGTACACAATTATACTTTTGGAAAATAATCTGAAATACAACGATATATTTTGTCTATGCTCCTATGATAGACCAGCGGAAATTTGCTGTCAATACGCATCTGAGACGCGGGGCTTTCGGTGGGCGGCGGCTTATGTTATAATACATCGTCGAAAAACACGCTTCGAGGAGGAAATTGGATGAAGCACGTATACGAAGGAAAAACGAAAACAGTCTACTTAAAGGACGACGGAAATATCCTGCTGCGCTTTAAGGACGACGTAACGGGCGTGAACGGCGTCTTCGATCCGGGCGCGAATACTGTTGGATTGTCGATCGAAGGCATGGGAAACGCCGCGCTTAGAATGACGACGTTTTTCTTTAAAAAGCTGAAAGCGGCGGGTATCGATACGCACTGGATCGCGTCTGAACCCGCGAAAAACGAAATGACGGTTTTGGCCGCGAAGCCTTTTGGCAAGGGCATAGAGGTTATCTGCCGCTTTAGGGCAGTAGGCTCGTTCCTTAGGCGCTATGGTCTATACGCAGAAGAAGGACAGGCCTTGGACGCGCTCGTGGAGTTTACGCTAAAGGACGACGCGCGCGAGGATCCGCTGGCGAACGATGAAACGCTCGTCGCGCTTAGTTTAATGACGGAGGAGCAAATCGAACTTTGCCGTGAGAATACAAAGAAAATAGCGGCGTTTGTGAAGGGCGAGCTTGCGAAAAAGGGCTGCGAGCTTTACGATATTAAGTTCGAGTACGGCGCCGTGAACAACGAGGTAATACTAATCGACGAAATTTCCGGCGGCAATATGCGCGTCTATAAAGACGGTAAATACGTCGAGCCGTTGGAGCTTGTGAAGATTATGGAGCTGTAAGTGCGAAATTACGCGTCATCCTTGGATTGTAGGGGCGGATGGCAATCCGCCCGTAGATCGGGTGCGGGACGATTGCCATCGTCCCCTACACTGATTTATCATCACTTACCTAAGGCAATTGCTCGGAGGTGGAACGCTTGGCAAACTACGGCGCGGACGATATAAAGGTTCTGGAGGGGCTCGACGCCGTTCGTATGCGACCGGGCATGTATATTGGCTCCACTTCCTCCCGGGGGCTGCATCATCTATTATGGGAAATCGTGGATAATTCGATCGACGAAGCGGCAAACGGCTTTGCCGACGATATCCATGTGACGCTTCACAAGGATAATTCGATTACAGTTACCGATAACGGGCGAGGCATTCCTGTGGGAATAAATACGCAGATGGGCGTTTCGGGCGTCGAGCTGGTCTTCACGCAATTGCACGCCGGCGGCAAGTTCGGCGATGCGAGCTACGGCTATTCCGGCGGGCTGCACGGTGTGGGCGCGTCGGTCGTAAACGCGCTGTCGCGGTGGCTGAAGGTTCAAGTCGCGCTCGAAGGCAAGCTCTATGATATGAGCTTCGAAAGCGTGCCTGGAGCAGACGGGAAAATCGTCTCTGGACGGGTGCAGGAGCCGCTTCGGCAAACAGGCCGTACGCGTAAGCAAGGCACCACCGTAACGTATCTGCCGGACGACCGCGTTTTCGAAACGCTGGAAACGAATGCCGAGCAGGTGCAAAAACGGCTGAAGGAGCTCGCGTTCCTTAATAAGGGCGTAACTATGCGCCTTACAGACGAGCGCTCGCGCGAAAAGCTTGAATGGAGCTATCGCTACGAGGGCGGCATAGCGGATTTCGTAAGATATTTAAACGAAGACAAGACCCAGCTTTTCAGCGAGCCGGTCGTGCTCGAAGGCAAAAAGGACGACGTTTACGTCAATATCGCCGTCCAATACAACGACTCCTATACCGAATCGATTTTTTCGTACGTTAATAATATCCCGACGACGGAGGGCGGTACGCACGAAACAGGATTCAAGGCGGCGTTTACAAAGGTCATGAACGACTACTGCAAGCGCACGGGCGTGTTGAAAAACGGCTCGGCGCTTTCGGGCGAGGATTACCGCGAGGGCATAACGGCGGTCGTTTCGCTAAAGATGAAAAACGTCCAGTTTGAAGGCCAAACGAAGACGCGCTTGGGCAATACCGAGGCGCGGACGGCGGTCGAGTGGGTCGTATCCGAAAAGCTGACGCCGTTTTTAGAGGACTTGCGAAATCAAGACGTAGCCATGGCCATTGCGGAAAAGGCGGTCAAGGCGGCGAAGGTGCGCGAAGCGGCAAGAAAGGCCAAAAGCCTCGCGAGGGAGCGCAATAAGCTCGAGGGCGCGCCGCTCGTGGGCAAGCTCGCGAGCTGTACAGGGCGTAACTATAAAATGAACGAGCTGTTCCTAGTTGAGGGGGATTCGGCAGGCGGCTCCGCGAAGCAAGGTCGCGACAGGCGCTTTCAGGCGATACTGCCGCTTCGGGGTAAGCCGCTAAACGCAGAGAAAAAGCGGCTGGATCAAGTGCTTTCAAACGAAGAATTCCGCTCGATCATAACGGCTATCGGTACCGGGGTAGACGAAGATTTCGATATTTCGAGCCTCAAGTACGATAAAATCATCATTCTCTCCGACGCGGATCAAGACGGCGCGCATATCCGCGCGATACTTCTTACGTTCTTCTTCCGTTACATGAAGGATCTTATCACAAACGGGCATATCTTCATCGGAAGGCCGCCGCTTTACCGCGTTTCCAAGGGTGGTAAGGATATTTACGCCTACGACGACCGCGAGCTCGAAAAAACGACAAAGAACATGAAAAACTACGCAGTGACGCGCTATAAGGGCCTCGGCGAGATGGGCGCGGCGCAGCTTTGGGAGACGACGATGTGCCCCGGGCAGCGCTCGCTTATTCAAGTTGAAATCGACGACGCCGCCGAGGCGGATAAAATCGTCACGGTGCTAATGGGCGACAAGGTCGACCCGCGCCGTGCGTATATAAGTGAGCACGCGAATTTCAACAAGGCCGACGCCTTTGAAAAGAAAAAGTCGGCGAATATTTCGATAGAGCAAATCGCGCGCGGAACGGGGGTTGAAGCGTGAGCCAGGAAATCGTTGAAAAAATAATTCCCCAGTCGATGGAAGAGGTCATGCACTCCTCGATGATGCCGTTCGCGGAGTACGTCATTTTGGAGCGCGCGCTGCCGCGCGTTGAAGACGGGCTAAAGCCTGTACAGCGCCGCATCCTCTATACGATGCATCAGCTCGGCCTTACGCCGGATAAGCCGCATAGAAAGAGCGCGCGTATCGTCGGCGATACATTGGGCAAATATCATCCGCATGGTGATACATCTGTATACGATGCATTGGTACGCATGGCACAGCCGTTTTCGATACGCATGCCGCTAATAGACGGACAGGGGAATTTCGGCTCTGTAGACGGCGATCCGGCTGCTGCGCTGCGATATACCGAAGCGCGTATGACGCCGCTCGCTATAGAGCTGCTCAGAGATGTTGAAAAGAACACCGTGCCGTTCCGGCTGAACTTTGACGACTCCGACTGGGAGCCGGACATGCTTCCGGGGCGCTTCCCGAATTTACTGGTAAACGGCGCGACGGGCATAGCCGTCGGCCTTGCGACGAACATTCCGCCGCATAACCTCGGCGAGACGATCGACGCGGCCATAGCGCTGATGAACGACCCGCAGATTTCGCTGAGCAAGCTGATGGAGTATGTCAAAGGCCCGGATTTTCCGACGGGAGGTTACCTTCTCGGAGCGGAGGATTTGCACAAGGCGTACGAAACGGGCCGCGGGCGAGTGATAATACGCGCGAAAGCGCATATAGAGCCGCAGAAGAACGGCAAGAAGCTTATAGTCGTTACGGAATTTCCGTATATGGTCAACAAGGCCGCCGCGCTCGAAAAGATTCTAAAGCTGGGCGAAGAGAAAAAGCAGCTCTTTGCCGGTATTTCGGATATTCGCGACGAATCCGACCGCGAGGGCATGCGCGCCGTAATCGAGATCAAGAAAGACGCGGACGCGGAGAAAATACTGACCTATCTATACAAATATTCGGATTTACAGGTGTCCTTCAGCCTGAATATGGTAGCCATTGCGGATTCCAAGCCACGCCAGATGGGCTTGAAGGAGATGCTGGAGCGCTACATACAACACCAGAAGAACGTCGTAACAAGGCGCACGCAATTCGACCTCGACAAGGCCGAAAAGCGCGCGCATATCCTCGAAGGGCTTATGATCGCGCTCGATCATTTGGACGAAGTCATTGCGCTCATCCGCGCGTCCAAAACGCCAGCCGAGGCCAAGGCGGGGCTGGTCGCGAAATTTGGTTTGACGCCGGAGCAGGCGCAGGCGATACTCGATCTGCGCCTCCAGCGCCTGACGGGGCTCGAAATGAACGCGCTGCGCGAGGAATACGCGAACTTACTAAAGCTCTTGGAGGAGCTGCGCTCGATACTCGCCTCTGAAAAGAAGCTATTGAAGGTAATTGGCCGCGAGTTGCTCGAAATAAAAAAGAAACACGCCGACGCGCGGCGCACGGAAATATTATACGAAAGCCACGAGATTCAAGTTGACGAATCGGAGCTAACCGTAGTGGAAGACGCGATAATATGCGTGTCGGACGCCGCGATTCGCCGCTTGCCCGTGCGCGTTTCCAAGGCGAACCAGGAAGAACCTCCGGATGGCATGCTTTTCGAGACGAAGACGAACAGGCGTATACAGCTCTTTACGAATTTCGGCGTTATGTATACGCTCACCGTATCGGATATCCCCGAATCAAAGCCAAAGGACAGGGGAACGACGCTCGCGGGTCTTTTCGCAGGCTGGCAGGACGGCGAGCGCGTTTTAAGCATGTTCGAGCTCGACGGCGCGGACGAAAATACTGAGTTGGTATTCTATACGAAAAGCGGCATGATAAAGCGTACGACCGTGCCTGAATTTGTAACGCGCAACAGGCGCTTTGCGGCGTATCCAGCGCCGGAGGGCGAGCTTATCGGCGTTTGCGCGCTGAAGAGAGACGAAAACGTGCTGCTTGTTACGAAGCTGGGCATGAGTATCCGCTTTTCGCCAAGCGACGTGCCCGTACAGGGGCGCGGCGCGCGCGGCGTGAAAGCGATTGCCTTGATGAACGGCGACGCCGTGCTGACGGCGGCGCAAACGCCCGACGAGGGCGAGGTCTTCGTACTTAGCGACCGCGGCTACGGCAAGCGCAGCCTGATCTTCGACTATGAAATTCAAGGGCGCGGCGGCAAGGGCCTCAAAACCTTCGACTTCAAGAAAAACGGTTCGAACGGCTACGAAATAGTATCGGCATTCCATGTTACGGTTCCCAAGGACATCGTCATATCCCAAAAGCACGGCGACGAGACGCGCCTGAATACCGACGAGGTGTTGATAGAGGCGCGAAACTCCAAGGCTTCGCCGGTTGTGATGGTGATGCTTGATAATGTGGTAGTAAATGTGAAAGTGCTGTAGGGGCGGATGGCAATCCGCCCGTGAATAGAAATCAGGACGATCACCATCGTCCCCTACAGGTATAGGTAGTACACATGCAAACGATACCCGCAAAGCAGCTTGTCTATAGCATGAAGAAAGGCTCCGAATGGTTCGGAGCCGATTATAATATGAACATCTATAGGGGCTGTTCGCACGGGTGTATCTATTGCGATTCCAGGAGCGCCTGTTACAAGAATCCGGACTTCGACACAATAAAAGTCAAAGAAAACGCGTTGGAGCTTATCCGCGACGACCTCCGCCGCAAGGTGAAGAAGGGCGTCGTAGCCACGGGCGCCATGAGCGACCCTTACAACCCCTTGGAACGGGAGCTGTTTCTAACGCGTAACGCGCTCGAGCTAATAAACGCCTTTCGCTTCGGTGTGGCGATCGATACAAAGAGCGCCCTTGTCGAGCGCGATATCGACATTCTACAGGATATTAAGCGGCATTCGCCCGTTATCGTGAAGATGACTATCACAACCGGCGACGATGTATTGTGCAAAAAGCTTGAACCAAACGTTTACGTTTCCTCGGAGCGGTTTATCGCGCTAAACGAACTCTCTGGCGGCGACATTTTCTGCGGCGTGCTAATGATGCCGCTTTTGCCGTTTATCAACGACACGGAAGAAAATGTTCTCGGCATCGTGGAAAAAGCAAAGGCGGCGGGCGCGCGGTTCGTGTACCCCGCCTTTGGGATGACGCTCCGGCAAGGCAATCGCGAATACTATTATGAAAAGCTGGATGCGCTTTTTCCCGGCATGAATCATAAATACGCGAAAGCATATGGGGAAAGATATATGTGTACAAGCCGCAAAGCGAAAAAGCTTTGGGGCATATTTGTCGAGCGATGTCAGGAGCTGGAGCTTCTATACGATATGAAAGCGATAACGCGCGCCTATAAATCCGGCTATGAACAGCAACAACTGAGCTTTATATAAAAAACAGCATGTAGGGGCGGGCTTCCATGCCCGCCCGTATGTACGAAGATTTGTATTGCACTAAATATGTCGAATGAATGCGGCGAAACTGTGTCGATTTTCCTTAAAAAAAAGATTATTTTTGAATTTTCTGCATTTGTGATTGAAATGATATCGGTTGGTGGTATAATCATGCTATATACGCAAATTTACGGAGGTGTGCAGCATGAGTGAAGAGAAAAGCTTGAGCGTCGAGGTTACCGGCCAGAAGAACGGGAAGATAACCTTTGCGAACGAGGTCGTCGCAATTATTGCGGCGCTGGCGGCGTCCGAGGTCAAGGGAATTGCCGGCATGAGCGGCGGCGTGGTGGAGGGCTTTGCCGAAAGGCTTGGCCGCAAGAACCTAACAAAAGGCGTGAAGGTTGANNGGCAACGAAGAAGCTGCTGTGGATGTATACGTCATAGTCGACTACGGCGTGAAAATTCACAACGTCGCCTACGAAATTCAGGATACCGTCAAGAAAGCAATCGAAACGATGACGGGCCTGCGTGTTGTGGAAGTCAACGTATACGTACAAGGCGTTTCGGTGGAAAAAGAGGTAAAAGAAAAAGAGCCGAAAGAAAAGCCCGAAAAGGTTTTGCCGGAGCCTCGTGTCAGATAAGATATAACAACTATGGCAGCCCCCGCCCATAAGGGCGAGGGCTGTTACTGAACAAAAGATATTGGAGGGAAATATGAAGGCCCTTAAACGTACATTTTTGGGAATTATACTGCTGGCGGTTATCGCTTTCTCGGTGGGGCTAATATTAATTGCTCTGAATGTTATTCCTCAAGATCAAATGCAGACGTTCGTCAACGTGGTCTATGAATATTCGCTGAACGCCGTACTGCTCGCCGTGATAGGCGTCGCGCTAATAGTGATGAGCCTCGTCGTGATATTCGGCCGTGGCGGCAAAAAAACGGCGGAAAAGCGCGCGTCCTCCGCGACGGCGCTGATTCGCGCGAGCGATATCGGCGCGACGTATATCGCGATTCCCGCGCTAGATACGATGGTACAAAAAAATATACGCTCCAACGCGCGTATAAAGGACTGTTCGAGCCGCGTCGTTCCGGACAACAACTGCGTCGCTATTCATCTAAGGCTCGCGCTTATGCCGGATACGAACGTAGTTGAATTAACCGAAGCCGTTCAGACCGACTTGAAACACTACATCGAATCGCTTACGGGTATCGTCGTACGCGAAATCCATATACTGATCGATAGCTTTAATACCAATACGCAAATGCGCGTCGATTGAGGGGTGCTGCGATGAGATCGGATTTAAAAGGCTTTCTGTCCCGCTACAAAGGGCGTATCGCCGGCGTAATCATAGCGGGGATCGTCTGCGTACTGATTTTTACGATCGGATTTTGGGCAACCTTGCTTATATCGGTGATCGTGGCGGCCGGCTACTTTATCGGCAAAGCGGCGGATACCGGCAACAAAATGGGCGAGCGCGTCGCGGAAATGATCGAGCGGCGATTGCCTAATGGCCGAAAATAAATATAGGAATGACAATAATTATATGAGCATCAAGCAAGGAGTCTGCCTATGAGCAGGCATACGGCGCGTGAAACGGCAATGAAATGCTGTTTTGCGCGCGAATTTAACTCCGAACGGGAGGATTGCTATCCGCCCCTACAAGCGCCAACCATAAAATCGATCTCGGCGCTAGAAGAAGCGCCGGATCTTACAGAAGAAGACAGCGAGTACGCCGAAGCTATCGTCAAAGGCGTACTAGAAAATATCGACAGCCTCGACGAGACGATACGCGAGCTCGCTATAGGCTGGGAATTCGGGCGTATGCCGCGCGTAGATATCTGCATCATGCGCATCGCGCTCTACGAGATGATCTTCCGCGAAGATATACCCGAGAGCGTTTCTATAAACGAAGCGGTTGAAATCGCGAAGAAATACTCCGGCTCAAAATCCGCGCCGTATATCAATGGCATGCTGGGTACGTTATCCCGTAAACGGGCGGGCGAACGCCTCGAAACGCCGCAATACAAAGCGGGCGACGAGCCGGCGCTGTCTGTTGAGCCGGAGCTTTATGTCGGGACGGAGCTTTTTCCGGAACAAGAGCCTCATGCGGGGCCGGAAGAATGAGCTGTCTCGGAATCGATACGAGCTGCTATACGACGTCGCTGGCGCTGTATGACGGCGGCATAAAATATGACTATCGCGAACCGCTGCCTGTTGCGGGCGGCGAACGAGGCCTTCGACAGTCCGAAGGCTTTTTTTTGCATATCAAGCATCTCGAAACGATGATTCCAGCGTTTTTTGAAAAGATCGAGCGCGGCGATATTTCGTGCGTTTGTGTAAGTGTGCGGCCGCGCCCGGGCGAAGACTCCTATATGCCCGTGTTCCTGGCGGGAAAGGCGGCGGGCGCGATGCTTGCGGGGGCGCTTAATTTGCCGCTGTTTGAAACGTCGCATCAGGAGGGGCATCTTTCCGCCGCGCTCATAGGCAACGAAGCGCTTTTGAAGAAGAGATTTCTCGCCCTACATCTCTCGGGCGGCACGACCGACCTGCTCGATTATGAAGACGGCAATATAGCGCCGCTGGGCGGAAGCCTAGATATACACGCCGGGCAGCTAGTGGATAGAATAGGCGTCGCGCTCTCTCTGCCGTTTCCGTCGGGGAAGGCGCTTGAAGCGCTGGCGCGCGCGTTTATTGGCGAATGCGAAGCGCCGCCATCGTTTGTAAGCGGTCTGAAATGCTCGTTTTCCGGCGCGGAGACGCGGTTTAGAGCCATGATCGAGCGCGGCGCGCCGAAGGAGGAAATCGCCGCCGCCGTGTACGCCGTGCTCGTGAATACCGTTGACAAGCTTTTGCATAACGCCTTCGAGCAAACGGGCATATCTGACGCGCTTTTGATGGGCGGCGTTGCTTCGAGCGCGCTGTTTCGCGGGATGCTGGCGGAGAGAAAGGCTAAGCGCAGGCGTGGGTATACGCTGTATTTCGGCGAGAGCGCGCTTTCGGGGGATAATGCTGTGGGGGTTGCTAGGATGGGGTACATGACGCGATATTCTGTTGAAAAAGGCGCTCAAATGGATGCAAAAATTAATTGATTCGTATATAATCAATATGAGTCGTTGGGAGGTGCTTTGCTATGATGATCGAGAAAATAATTATAAAAAATTATAAGGTCTTTAAAGATGTAATCATCGAAGACATGGGCAATATGGCTGTATTTCTCGGGATGAATGGAGCTGGCAAAACAACGCTCTTCGATATATTTGGCTTTATCAAGCAATGCCTGAATGAGAATGTGACGTCCGCGCTTCAATCAAGGGGTGGGTTTAGCGAAGTACGTTCCAGAGAGCAGACGGGCGACATTGAGTTTATATTTCAGTATCGAACTGCCTCTAAAAAAGAAGGAGGCAAGTTGTATACATACGAACTACGAATAGGCCAAGATAAGGTGACTGGCAGACCCGCCGTTTCACGCGAGATATTGCGTTATAAGCGCTGGAACCAGACGGGCGCTCCATGGAAGTTTGTCGACTTTAAATACGGAACTGGGAAAGCGATTACTAATGAAATCGACCTAAAAAATGTTCAGGACGCAAAACGTGAACCTTTTTCTCTCGCTTCGCCGGATATTCTGGCTATTAAATCCCTTGGACAGTTAAAGAGTTTTCCGGCGGCCGATTCTTTCAGAAAACTTATCGAGGGCTGGTATATCTCGGATTTTCAAATTAACGCTTCAAGGCAAACACAGGACATAGCCTATAGCGAACAAGTTTCAAGCAGCGGTGACAATTTGGCAAACACCGCGAAGTACATGAAGGACCATCATCCTGATATTTTTAAGAGTTTATTGGAGAAGATGAAGGAGTGCATACCAGGCGTTTCGAATGTAGAAGCAAAAGAAACTGACGATGCGAGAATAATATTGCGATTTTCGGATGGTCAGTTCAAAGACCCATTTGCTGCCAGATTTGTTTCCGACGGTACTATTAGAATGTTTGCATATTTAATGATATTAGCCGATCCAAAGAGGCATTCGCTATTATGCATTGAGGAGCCAGAAAATCAGCTCTATCCGCATTTATTACAAATCCTGGCCGAGGAGTTTCGGCTCTATTCTAGCGGCAACAACCAAGTACTTATTTCAACACATTCGCCGGATTTTGTTAATGCACTGGAAATTGCGGAGTTGTATTATATTTGCAAAGAGAATGGGTTCTCGACAATAAAAAAAGTAGAAAAAAGCGGTACAATTGTTAGCCTTATCAAAGATGGAGATAAACTTGGTAACATATGGAACCAAGGCCTCTTTGAGCAGGAGGGTATACTATGAACCTCTGTATCAACCAATTGCAGGCGCGCGCTATTGCGCCATATTTGAATATCGAACAGAATAGGTCTCATAGTTTTAACGTTTTTATAAAAGGACTGGAAGACTTAGTACATAAATATAGAGTTTGTAGTTAGATGTTTTGCACGAAATTTAGAATACGATGCGGTTGGGGGCATTTGCACATCCCCCCATTTTCTGATATGCTAAACCCCGAAAACAGGCTACAAAAGAATTGTTCACGGAGGACAAAATGGCTCTCATAATAGACGGAAAAGCAATCGCGCAGGAAGTGCGCGCCGAGGTCGCGCAAGGCGTTGCGCAATTCAAGGCCGAAAAGGGCATTACGCCGGGGCTTCACGTCATACTCGTGGGGAACGACCCGGCGTCGGAGACTTATGTTCGGAATAAAGAGCTCGCATGCGCGGACGTCGGCATGCACGGCGTTGCGCACAGGCTCCCGGAATCGACGGATCAAGCGACGCTGGAACGGCTCGTCGAAGAGCTCAACGCCGACGGCGCCGTTCACGGCATCTTGGTCCAGCTACCGCTGCCAAAGCATCTCGACGCGCTAAGCGTATTGGCGAAGATAAGCGCCGATAAGGACGTCGACGGCCTGCACCAAATAAGCGCTGGCCGCTTATTGACAGGCTACGAGGGCTTTGTGCCATGCACGCCGCGCGGGATAATGCGCCTGATCGAGTCCACCGGCGAGAAAATAGCCGGCAAAGAAGCGGTAGTCATAGGGCGGAGCAACCTCGTTGGCAAGCCCGTATCGCTGCTGTTGCTTAACCAAAACGCGACGGTGACGATGTGCCATTCGAGAACCCGCGATTTGGCTGAAGTCGCGCGCCGCGCGGATATTTTGGTCGCGGCGATCGGAAAGCCCGAATTTGTTACCGGCGACATGATAAAGCCTGGCGCGATCGTAATAGACGTCGGTACGACGCGCGTGGACGGCAAGCTAAAGGGCGACGTCAATTTCGAAGAAGCAAAGGAAAAGGCGGGCTATATAACGCCTGTGCCCGGCGGCGTCGGTCCTATGACGATAGCGATGCTTTTGTCCAATACGCTCTTAGCGGCGCGGCGGCATGGCTGAGCGCGTTCTATCTGTAACGCAGCTAAACGAGTACGTCAGCGGCTTGCTGGCGTTCGATCCGATGCTCAAGCGCATCGCGATAAAGGGCGAGGTATCGGGCTATAAGCGGTACTCGTCCGGACACCTGTATTTTACTTTAAAAGACGCGGCGTCTCAGATTCGCTGCGTATGCTTCCGCCAAGATGCTCAGGGACTGGGTTTTTTGCCGTCGGACGGCATGAGCGTCGTAGCGAGCGGTTCCGTCGCGTTATATACGCGCGATGGCGCGTATCAATTCTACGTAAAGGCTATGACGCGCGCGGGCATCGGGGATCTGCATGCCCGTTTTGAGGAACTAAAAGAGCGGCTTGCCGCGGAAGGGCTCTTCAGCGCCGAGCGGAAGCGCCCTTTGCCGTATTTGCCGCGCTGTATAGGAATCGTAACATCGCAAGAGGGCGCTGTAATTCAGGATATCGTACGCGTCGCGCATAGGCGTTTTCCGGGGATGAAGCTGCTGCTTTCGCCCGCGAAGGTACAGGGTGAGGGCGCTGCAAACGATATCGCCAGGGCGATATCGCGCTTGGCCGCATCCAAAGAGGCTGACGTGATAATCGTCGGCCGGGGCGGCGGCTCTATGGAAGACCTTTGGGCGTTTAATGAAGAAGTCGTCGCGCGCGCTATTTTCGAATGCCCCGTGCCGGTAATTTCGGCCGTCGGGCACGAGACGGACTTCACCATCGCGGATTTCGTCGCGGATATGCGCGCGCCTACACCCTCCGCCGCCGCGGAGCTTGCGACGCCGCAAAAACGCGATTTAGAGGCGTTTTTTATTGAAAAACGCCGCCGTTTGCACGTTTTAGTAACGAATATGATCGAAATTAAGCGCCAAAAGCTCGAATTTTTGGCGTCTTCGCACGCGATGCGAGGCGTTTTGCGACGGGTTTCAGACGAACGGCTGCGGTTGGATCGGCTGTTGGAGCGATTAATCGGCTGCGAAGCGGCGTTAATAGCCCAAAAACGCGCGGATATAATAAAAGCCGCCGCCGTTTTGGACGAGCTTTCGCCGCTTAGCGTGCTTAGGCGTGGCTATGCCATAGCATACGTGGGCGAAGAATTGCTTTCGAGCGTAAAACAGGCGCATCCAGGCGCAAAACTCACCATACAGCTGGCTGATGGCAAAATTTCAGCGGAGGTTTCTGAGAAATTAGCGGTAGTTTCCGAGGAATGAGTAAAGGGCTTCTCGTAAGCGTCTACTAATTTCTAATTTCTCTTTTCTAACTACTAAACGCGGAGGGTTTAAATGAAACAGGACAGCTTTGAGAATAAAATGGATGAGCTCGAAAAGATCGTTGAAAAGCTCGAAGGAGGGAACCTGTCGCTGGACGAATCGCTCAAATTGTTCGAACGGGGCGTAAAGCTTTCCGCCGACGGCATGAAGCTGCTCGATGAAGGCGAAGCGAAGGTACAAAAGCTCTCAGTCCTTGCGCAGGCGGAGCGAAACGAGCCGTTTGGGGGCCTTAAAGCCGGAGAGGAAGAAGATTTCTAGCCATGACAGCAGTACAAAACAGCTTTTGGGACATTTTTAGGAACCCCGTTTTTATTTCAGGGTTGATTTCGTGGTTCGTCGCGCAGAGCTATAAAGTCGTTTCGACGCTGGTAAGCTCGCGCAAATTCGATGTTACGAAATTTGTAGCGTCGGGAGGTATGCCGAGCTCGCATACGTCGTCGACGATCGCGCTCGCTGTGGCGGCCGGTATGCGCGAAGGGTTCAACTCGTCGATTTTCGCGGTCGCGGCGGGGCTGACGCTTGTAGTGATGTACGACGCTGCGGGCGTTCGGCGCGCGGCGGGCAAGCAGGCCGCCGTAATAAACGAGATTATCCAGCTCATCAAGCTACATAGGCATATCGAGCCCAAGCTCAAAGAGCTTCTGGGGCATACGCCGGTAGAGGTTCTGATTGGCGCGATATTAGGAATTATCATAGCCGTGACGGTATCGACGTTGATGCCGTGAAAAAGCAGCGCCTTGATTTAAAAATAGTCGAGCTGGGCCTTGCCGAAAGCCGCGAAAAGGCCAAGGCGCTGATTTTAGCCGGGCAGGTGCTCGTCGGCGGCGCGGGAAACGCGAAGCCCTCGGATATGGTGGGGGAGGAGCCGGTTGAACTAAAGGCGCGGCTGCCGTTTGTAAGCCGTGGCGGTTTTAAGCTACAAAAGGCGCTCGACAGCTTCGATATATCGGTGGACGGTCTGGTTTGCTTAGACGTAGGGGCGTCGACAGGAGGCTTTACCGACTGCCTTCTACAGCGCGGCGCGCGGCGCGTATACGCGCTCGACGTGGGCTATGGGCAGCTAGACTATCGGCTGCGCGAGGACGGGCGGGTAACGGTATTTGAACGCCGAAACGCGCGGCATATGGAGCCGGCTTGGTTCGAGGAAACGCCCGCATTCGCGTGTATGGACGTTTCCTTCATTTCTATCCGGTTGATTTTGCCCGCGTTGTACGCGTGCATATCGGACGGCGCGAGGCTCGTATCGCTTATAAAGCCGCAATTCGAGGCGGGCCGCGAGAAGGTGGGGAAGAAGGGCGTCGTATCCGACGCGAGGACGCATATCGAGGTTATCGACAGAGCCGTTATGGCGGCTAAAGAAGCCGGATTTTCCGTGTTAGGTCTCGACTTTTCGCCCATTCGCGGGCCGGAGGGGAATATTGAGTATCTTATGGCGGCTGTGAAGAAGACGGCGCATGTGAATGCCGAACCGGCCGGTGAGTTGGATGCAGAGAGCGTTGTACGCGCCGCACATGGGTTCTTTTAGCCGGATATTCATTTCGCGTTTGCTACTTTTTAGGCTTTACTTTAGCGCCCACCAGCCGAACAAGATCGGGCAGCACATCGTCGTTTTCAACCGAGTGATTTATCCAGCCTCCGTCAGCGCCGCAAGCATAGCGGTTTGTCCAAATCTTTTGTATTTCGGGCCTGAGATCGCGCAACATAGCCTCAACCTTCGGCGCACCCGCGTCATTGATAGATATGGTACAGCAGAAGCCGCCCTCCTCAAAAAAAACATAGAGCAGCAACGATTTATTGTGGACGTATCGAAAACCCCATCCGTCCGCGTTGCCGAACGGAAACTTCATTTCCCGGCTCAGTTCGTACCGCTCCCGCAGCATTTCCTCAAAACGCGACAGGCGGCGCCACGCCTTGTCGCCCATGAAGGCTTGGACAAACTCTATCGGCGGCTTATTGAGCTTTTCAGTAAGCCGCTTTTTTTCGGTTTCGTATCGAATTTTATCCGCCATGACAATACCTCGCTATTTTGTTTAAATCTATTATAGCATCAAATATTAGACATCCCCTGTCATATTTTATTATTTAAATCTTTTTTACTTGCGCTTGTTCCCATATCGTGATACACTGGTGTTCAGAAAGCTAAAGGAGCGCGATGAAATGTACAACACGTATGCGCGGCCCGTCCGTGATTTGCGCAATAACTACGCCGCGATAGCCGCTTTGGCAAACGAGGGCAATCAAGTTATCATTACCAACAATGGGCGCGAAGAAGTTACGGTGATTGGCATGGAAGAGTATAGGGCTTATGAGGCGTTTTTGCATCAGGAGTATATAAGGCGGGAGCTGGCTAAGGCAAAGGAGAAGGCAAAGGATCCGAACACGAAGTGGCTGAGCGAGGAAGAGTTTTGGGCGGGATTAGAGGGCTAAACCGTGAAAAAATACAAATAGGTCGCATTAGATGTTTGCTTTCGAGCGAAGAAAGCGAACGCAGAGCATTTACAAGAGGTGTAATATGATGGTGATCGAGCGCACTGGTTTTTCAAAAGATACATTATCGGGTAAAGCTATACTTATTACAGGCGCGGGAGGGGGTATCGGCTTCGAAGCAGCCCGCGCGCTGGCTTATCTGGGCGCGTATGTAATAATTGCCGAAATTGACGAGGATAAAGGCAGATGGGCGCAGGATGCAATTAATGAGGAGCTGCGTTCAAATAGGGTAACGTTTTACCCCATAGACATTACGGATGATGAACAAGTACAGAGACTGTACGATTATATTATCGAGAAGTATTCCGCGCTAGACGTACTGATAAACAACGCTACCGTCGCGCCGATAGGCGGGGTCGATGCTGTATCTATATCCGATTGGGATAAAAGCTATACGGTCAACCTAAGAGCGCCCATTTTATTGACGCAAAAATTCTTATCCGGAATGAAAGAAAGAAACGAAGGGACAATCGTATTCGTGCCATCGTCGGGCGCGGCTCCATATATGGGGGCTTATGAGGTTTTCAAGAGCGCGCAAGTTGAGTTATGCAACACGCTTGCGGGGGAACTTGAAGGAACCAAAATCATCACCTACTCGATTGGGCCGGGATTAGTGAAAACGGAAACGGCACAAATGGCAATCGAAACAGTATCCTCCCTCATGGGTATGACGATTGCTGAATTTTATGAAATGAACGAAAAGCATATCATCAGCGCGGAAGAAGCTGGCGTCGGTTTTGCTGTTTCTGTTGTCAACGCCGATAAATACTCCGGACAGGAAATAGGTTCAATACAGGCTCTCATGGACGCCGGGATATATGATGGACAAGTTAGTCCCGCCGCACACGATATCGGTTCGAGTGACGTTTCATATCTCGCGCCACATATTCAGAGTATTGTCGATGTTTTTAACGAACAGTATGACGGCTGGCATAATAGGAATCTGTTTGAGCGGCAATGGGTGCTGCGTGATTTTAAAAAAACAGTTGGCATGGCGGCTGACAATTTTTCGAAATTGATATCAAATATATCGGAAATGGCGCAAAAGGGGAATGTTGACGGGCTTGCGGAACAAAAGCCGTGGCTTAAGAAACTCAAAGTATATTACGCGCATCAACACAAGCTGTTACAAGGGTATGAAAAGAACCCGGAGGAATTGAAAAGAAATTCGCAAGTGATATTAAGTTGGATGGACGAATTACAGAAAGTCATTGACGGTATATAAGCGATTAACGAATTCGCCGCATATGGTGAATTTGTGATTGATGAAATTCATATTGGCGGTTGTTATGTTCAATGTAAAACACGTTATAGAATCCGACAAAGCGTTTTGGTATTCGCTGGACGAACACTTGAGCGAACGCGAATTCGAATTGAAAGTACGAGACAAAAGAGGCTATATCATCTTCGACGGCGACAGCCCAATCGGCTTGATGCGTTACAATCTGATGTACGATATAATACCCTTTCTTACGCTCATAATTATTGAGGACGCGTACCAGCAAAAGGGCTTCGGCAAACAGGCGATATCGGCATGGGAAAACGAGATGCGCGCGCTGGGCTATAAAATTGTCATGACGTCGACGCAGGTCAACGAGCAGGCGCAGCATTTTTACCGCAAGCTTGGATACATAGAAAGAGGAAGTTTGTTTTTAGACGGTACGCCGTATGAGCAGCCGCAGGAGATGTTTATGATAAAGGTTTTATGAGGTACAAAATGACCGACAAACTCAAAGGCCAGCTAAAATTCCTGGCCGAAGCGGACAAGATGAAAAACGTATCGCGGCAGACGCTGCTAATGGATAAATCCCGCGAAGAGACGGACGCCGAGCATTCCTGGCACTTCGCGCTAATGGCTATGACGCTCTACGAGTACGCCGGGTTCGAAGTCGACCTCGACCGCGTAATAAGGATGGCTATTGTTCACGACCTCGTCGAGATTTACGCGGGCGATACGTTTGCCTACGACGCGAAGGGCTACGAGGACAAAGAACAGCGCGAGAGGGAAGCGGCGGACAAGCTATTCGCCATGCTGCCCGGCGCTCTCGCTAAAGAATACCGCGCGCTGTGGGAAGAATTCGACCGCATGGATACGCCCGACTCGCGCTATGCCGCCGCAATCGACCGCTTGCAGCCGTTCCTCAGCAATTACGCTACAGACGGGCATACGTGGGTAAAACATGGCGTATACGCCGACAAGGTGTATGCGCGAATGGCGCCAATAGAAACCGCCTTGCCGGAATTATGGCCGTTTGTGGAGCGTGTTATAAAAGAGAATATAGAAAAGGGCCGCATAAAAAGGCCCTAATCAGCCAGCAGTTCATCCCATATCTTTTCCATATCGGCGATTAGCTTGAACTGCGTGCGCGCGCGGTCGAGGTTTTGCCCCTCGCGGCTTACGCGGAAATATGTATCGCCGGAGAGGTAATCTGAGAGAAAGCGGATACCGCATTCCAGCGTCATCATCTTTGCTCCGTCGCGCAAAAGCTCGCGTTCGAGCGGCGTCAGCGCGTCGCCGCAAGCGTATAGATAGCCGTCCATGTAGGCGTGATAAAGTTCGAGCGAAAACGACACCTTGGACAAGTCGCGCTCATCCTCGACGGCGGTAGTTGCGCCAAACCGTATGGAATCGCCGAAATCGTGGACGGCAAGCCCCGGCATAACCGTATCGAGGTCGATAACGCACATAGCTTTACGCGTCGTTCTATCGAACAGGACGTTGTTCAGCTTGGTATCGTTATGCGTCACGCGCGTGGGGATTTCTCCGGAGGAATGCAGCTTTTTCAGCAAGGAGCCGTATTCCTCGCGTTCGAGCGCGAAGTCTATTTCCGCGCTGACGTTGCGCGCGCGTCCAAACGCGTCCGCGTCGATTGCTTGATGTAATACCGTATAGCGGTTGGGAGTATCGTGAAAGCGGGGAATGGTTTCATGCAGGCTCGTCGCGTTAAAATCCGCGAGACGCCGCTGAAAACGTCCGAACGCAAGCGCGCTTTCGCGAAAATCGTCCGGTATTTCTACCCAATCCATACAGATGCTATCCGAGATGAATTCGTACATCCGCCAATATTCGCCTTCGTCGTCCACATGCCACATATAGTTGTCCTTATCGGGTATAAGCGTCATGTATTCCCTGTGCGAAGCCGCGCTTTGTTTGATATGCGCCAAGACCGCGCTGATATTTTGCATGAGCCGCTCCGGGTCGCGAAATACCCTTTGATTTATCCTTTGCAAAATATACAGCCGCGCGGCAGCGTCCAGCACCAGATATGTTTCGTTTATGTGCCCGTTGCCATAGCGTTCGCAGTAGACGGGCGTCGCGGTTTGAAAACGGTATGCCTGTTCAACCATCTTGGCCACCCCACAATCCTTCGGGATATACTCCGTCCGCGATTAGTTTAGCGATTGCGGACTTTACGGCGGGCAAGTCGTCTGAGTACGTAACGCCCAGCCATTTTTCTTTTGACAGCTCGACCTTGACTTTATACTCGCGCTCTTGCAGCAGCGCGTCCACGACGTAAGGCAGGTAAAACTCGCATTTAAGCGGATTGGACGGCAGATATTTTGCCAGGAAGGACGAGAAAAGCGCTTCGCTTTCATCGATAAAGCTACGGTCGAAGCCCCATAGATTCATGGATGCGATTGTGCCGTTTGGCAGGAAAACCTCATTGCCGTTTTCATCCAGGAACATCGCGCCGTGCGGGCGCCGTTCGATATGTACGCGCTCTTGTATGGCCGTGAGGTTTCCGGCTTCGTCAACATCACATATGCCGCGTGAAACAAAGCCGTGTTCCGTCAATGTGTTTTCGAGCAGGAATCCGACCATTACGCCGTGCGAGGCGTCTACGCCGGATAGCAAAGCGTTGTACATTTGCTTGTATGAGGACGCGCCGTAAAAATCGTCAGCGTTTACGACGGCAAACGGCCCGGATATTACGGACTTCGCAGACCAGACGGCATGCGCCGTACCCCAGGGCTTTATTCTTCCTTCAGGCAAGGGAAAACCTCCTGGCAGCGCGTCCAAATGTTGATACGCGTAGCGCACGTCGATAATGCGGGAAAGGCGGTCGCCTAAGCATTCGCGAAAATCCTTTTCCTGATGTGGATTGATAACGCATACGGCGGTTTCAAATCCGGCGCGCCGGGCGTCGTATATGGAATAATCGATTATCACATGCCCGGCGTCGTCTACGGGCGCTATTTGTTTTAGACCGCCGAAACGGCTGCCAATGCCGGCGGCGAGAATAACCAATACGGGTTTTGTCATTCTTGTTTCCTTCTTATCCTTTAATCGCGCCGCCTGTTACGCCGGCGATGATTTTATTGCTTAGGAATAAATACAATATGAACGTCGGAGCGAAAACGATAACCGCGCTCGCGAACATCCCTCCCCAGTCGCCGGAATATTTCATGCCCTGTATCATATTGTAAAGCCCGACCGCGATTGGACGCATATTCTGCGTGTTCGCGAAGATCATCGACATGAAGAACTCNNGTTATGAGCCCCGGCTGCGCCAGCGGGAACATGATCTGCCAAAACGCGCGCATAGGCCCGCATCCATCCACCGCGGCGGCTTCTTCGAGCCCGGAGGGGAGATTCTTGAAGAAGGGCAACAGATAGAATATGGTGAATGGCAGATTCATCCCGATATACAAGAGCATGATCATCGGCCGGGTACCAGCCATTTTTAGCGTGGTTGCGATTGAAAACAGCGGCATGATTATCAGCACCGCGGGAACGCCCATAGCGACGGACGCAGCGTTTTGGATTAAACCGTTAAACCGGAATTTGAAGCGGCTAAGCACGTAGCTTGCCGGGGCGGCTACTAGGACGATGGCCGCGAGCGAAATGGCGCTGTACATAAGCGAATTTAAAAAGTAGACGCTTAGTTTTTGTGAAGTCCATGCCTTCACGTAGTTGTCGAATCTAAGCGTCGCGTTGGAGAGCCGCTCGAAGAACGACGACATCATCGATCCGCCGAATATTTCGGCGGGGGAGACTAGCGACGCGCATATCGTCCAAACGATAATTACGACCGTAAATAACGCCCAGACTAGGCAAAGGATATAGCCCGGCGCGAGCGCCAGCTCTTTTTTTAACCGTAAAGGCTCTCGGATTCTCGCAGGTTTTGCCATGATATTCGCCTCCTTTCTAAAGCTCGACGTCGTCTTGGCGCGTTATGAGCGTGGTTATAAGGGATACGGCCACAACCATGAGCGCCATTAAGATGCCGACGGCCGCGCCCGCTCCCGAATCGCGTTGAATCAATCCGCTTGAGCGGCCTCCAAAGACTATATCGTACATATATACGGGAGGCACTGCGGTTGGCGCGGTCAGGTTGTTGGGCGAGAATATCATATTCCACGCGAAGACGCCTGATCCGAGCGAAACCGTCCAGATAACTATATTGCTGCGGATGACGCCCTTGATAAGCGGCAGAGTGATGTAGAAGAATTTTTGGAATATGTTGGCGCCCTCTAAGCTTGCGGCCTCGTAGTATTCGACGCCGATCTTCTCTATGCCGCTGATAAAAGTAAGCATGATATAGCCGACCATGCCGAAACCGAAAGCTATTGTGAAGCTCCAAAACGCCGTCTCCGGCCCGAGCCAAAGCACGGGCGTTTTACCGCCGAAGAACGCGACGATTTGGTCGAACAGGCCGTATTCGTCCTTAAATACGTATTGCAGCCACATCGTACCCAAGGCAATGGCCGTGATGATGTTGGGCAGGTAGATTATAGAGCGCCAGAAGCGCTTGAAGCGAATACCGCTAGTAAGGATTACGGCAAAGATCATGGCGAGAAGCATTACGGCTAATCCGCCGACTAACCATATGGTAATATAGTTGGAAGCCGAGCGGGTAAAAAGGTCGGTGGCAAATAGATTGAGGTAGTTGCCAAAGCCGTTAAAGGTCCATTCGGCAACCGGTTGATCGACGCGTTCTACCGCAAAAAAGCTCATGATAAACGTTCGGATAATCGGGTACAGGTAAATCAATACGAAAAAGATCAATGACGGTACTAAGAATACGACGATCATCCGCTTGTTTTTCCGTCCGATCAAGGTGATCCCTCCCTCCATATAATATTTATTCGCCAGGGATTGTTGATGGCCTGTAGGGGCGGTTCGTAACCGCCNNTTACGTCCGATCAAGGCGATCCCCCCTTCCAATAGTATTAATACGCCATTCGTACGCTGATTCCTGTAGAGGCTAACATTGTTCGCGCGTTTCTTTAATATAATTTTGTTTGGTTACTAGGCGTAAAGCAGTTTACCCGCTAATCGTATAGCCTCGTTGTTATTGCACGGTCGAACATAGTTCGCCCGTGCAATAATTTAATCTACTTAA
>DBDD01000084.1:0-491 GCA_002293365.1 Christensenella sp. UBA941
TTATCTCGGCCTGCGGTGATAGCACTTCGGCAACCGTAACCGAAACATGGACTTCAGCGGGTTCAAGCGTCTGCGCTTGGTTCAACGTGGACGAGCCGCCGGATTCGATGGGCGTTAATATTGACCCGGCCATCATGCGGATAGGCAAAACCGCCCAAGGCAAAGATGTATTTTCGCTTATCCGCCTGCCTATGCGCGGTACGCTGCTAGGCAATGAAATCACCGAGGCGCGGCTGCATCTTCAAATCGTCGAGGGGGAAGCACCCGCCTCTCTGCGCATCGGACTGGTCAATGGTTTATGGTCGAACGCGATCACCGACCTTGCGGGCGCTAAAGCGTTATTCNNGCATGGATATAACAGGCTATGTGAAGGATTGGCTCAGTGGCAGCGTACCAAACTACGGTCTGATGTTGTTAGGCGAAACGGACGGAGAACAGCTGGCCTTTGCGTCCGATTGGGATGAAGAAAGCGAAAACCCGCCGCGCTTGGA
>DBDD01000084.1:549-828 GCA_002293365.1 Christensenella sp. UBA941
GGAGAACGAAACGACTAACTGCCTTTCCTATGCTCTTCGCGATACCAATGTGATTGGCGGGGATGAGCTTGGTCTGGACTATAGCGTTATGACGGATATTTGCCGTACATCTGGCGAGGATGCCGTTGCGGACTACTGCGCACAAAAGGTTATGGAGTACGTGGAACGCAATAAAGCAGGGCTGCAAATATCAAGCTTCCGTCAAATCGAAAGCTTCGATTCCGAGATAGACGCCAAAAAGGAATACCGCATCGCGTACCGCGTAGGCTGTAAGCTCTA
>DBDD01000084.1:884-15532 GCA_002293365.1 Christensenella sp. UBA941
CCCACCGAGATAGTGCCATGCACCCCTCCCGGAGTCTCTCCCGAAAAGTATCCGTGGGACGCATCTATACAATGGGGCGACGAGAAATCCTACGGCTACTATACCAGCAAGGTCGTATATTTCGCGGTGACGAAGGATGCGGACGGGTTTACGCAACATAAGGGCTGACTGAATTAATTAGGGCGAAAAGCGAACGAGTAATGTTGAGCGGCCTCCGACAACAATACGAAATTACAGAATATCAATGAAATGGGGCTTGGTATCAATGTCAAACCGCGTGAATTGGAAACTGCGAGATACTCTCGCCTTGCTGGTTATCCCGCTGGAGTTGCTTTTGGGATGGCTCCTGTCAAAAACCACGTTGCCAGAAAACCAAATACTTGCGGCCTGCATCCCTTTTGTTTTGAAGGGAATATCTCTGGCGTTGGTCATTCTNNCTGATGTTCCGCCATCTGCTTGCCGAAAGCTGGAGGCATTTCAAAAAACGTCTCTGGCTGAAGCTGCTTATCTGCGTTGGATTGGCGGCCGGCATGACCTTCGTATTATCCGGCGTTCGCGCGCTCGCGGGGATTGCGCAATCCGCCGAGGTCATGGAGGCTGTTACAGGAGGGCTTCCCTTCGGGCTGTTTCTGCTTGTCGCGTTTACTCCTGTGCTGGCACCCGTCACCGAGGAGATCGTATTCCGGCATGTCCTGTTTTACAAGTTCAAAGAGCGTAAAGCCCTGTGCGCCCTGACGTGCGTAGGCTCCGCTTTCTTGTTCGGAGCAATCCATTATAATAATTTCGGCGGGAATCTGTTGCTGACCGTCCCGTATATGGTCATTGCCTGTATTTACAATCTGCTGTATCTATTTACAAAAAACATCTGGACGTCTACCATGACGCACCTGATATTCAATTTCGCGCAGTCGGTGATCCCCGCGCTGATGATTCCGTTGATTGTGTTGTTCAATGCGGGCGCGTAATGCCCTGAACCATTGTTGACGGGTATTTTTGCCTCTGTTATAGTTGGTGCCAACAAACTAAGGATGACGGAAATGAAAGCCATAAATCCCGCGCATATAGCCGCGCTGCTGAACTTAATCAACAACGGGCCGTATTTTCAGCTGCTGGGAACGAGAGTATTGGAACTTGCTCCCGGCCATTCAAAGGTAGAGCTCGACCTCGATAGAAAGCACCTTAATCCATTCGGCGCTGTCCACGGCGGCGTCTATTCCTCCTTGATCGACACCGCCGCTTATTGGGCCGCTTACTGTGAATTGGACGAAGGCGTGGGGTATACCTCTTTGGACGTTTCGGTCAGTAACCTTGCGATGGCGAAGGCGGGCAAGCTGATCGCCTGCGGCGCGTCGATCAAAATCGGCCGGAGTATCTGCCTGTGCGAAGCCACTGTGAAGGACGGCAACGGCGCTACGCTTGCGCATGGGACGTCGAAGCTGATGATTTTGGATGGGAGGCAGTCGGTCAATCAGGCTGTTGAGGCTATGGGGGGACAGGCGTTGCCGAGTAAGTTTATTTCATAGACTGCCTGTAATATGGAATTGAATGGGTAGGCGCGAGCGTGCGCTCCTTGTTTATTCATACAGCTCTTAGTGGTTTTCATTGATAGGGCATGGCGAAATGTGCTATACTTAGCTGGTATGATATGCTATTTATACGAAAATATTATGAGCGCTTTGGGGCGATGAGGCGCTCAAAATGCAATCCGAATTATGTTTGCCGTAATTGAATGATCGGGAGGAAGTATGCGAAACATCAGAAAAAAGATGATATCGATTATATTTTCAATAGCGTCATTGCTTATCGTATTTCTGATTGCATCCTCAATCATCACCTCTCCAATCTTTGTTTGTAGGCTTTTGACGCATTCCGATTCGAGTATCGAAGACTATGCATTCTTCCCGTCAAGAATAATTGCGAAAGGCGAGAATCCATACAACTATGCTTTGAGTTTAGACTGCGGCGTACTTGGCTTGGAAATAGAGTATGAGACGATTGCCGGCGAAGCCAAAGCGGAATTATTGCCAGATTTTATTAATTCGACGGAGAGCACGTCTTTTATTATAGTTCGAAATGACGAAATTATTTACGAGGAATATGCGAACGGTTATCAAAGGGATTCTATTAACACAAGCTTTTCAATGGCGAAATCTGTTGTTTCGCTTCTTGTTGGCAAGGCGATAGAAGATGGATATATCCGAAGCTTGGATCAATCCATCGCTGAATATATCACAGAATTTCGAGGTTCAGCGATGGGGGATATAACCATTGAGGATTTATTGCTCATGCGTTCCAATATTGCTTATGAAGAAGCGGGATTTGCTTGGTTTCGCGACGATGCCTACACATATTGGATGCCCGATTTACGTCGTTTAGCGCTTACACATGCGACACTAACCGATCGATATGAAGGCAGGATGCATTACAATAACTATCATCCATTACTACTTGGAATTATTCTTGAGCGATCTACAGGGATCTCAGTTTCCGATTACTTCGAAAAATCAATATGGCAAAAAATCGGTGCGGAGTATGATGCGTCTTGGAGCCTGGACAGCGAAAAATCGCAATTTGAGAAAATGGAGAGCGGCATTAACTTTCGTTCCATAGACTTTATTAAAATTGGAAGTATGCTGCTCCACGACGGCTATTGGAATGGAGAGCGGATTATCAATCGGGAGTGGCTCAGAGAGTCTATTTTCGCGAACTTCCCGATCGATGAAAACGAGTATATCGGTACTTTCCTAGAGGACAAGAATATAGGATATCAATATATGTGGTACTCAAGAGAGTCTCAAACGGGCGATCTCGATTACATGGCTCTTGGAAAGTATGATCAGATATTGTACGTTTCCCCGTCAAACAATACGGTACTATTGCGCACAGGCTTTTCAAGCGGAAGTGTGTCGGATTGGCCAGAAGTTATGGGGGATATTGCTGCTTATTGTCGCTAATAAGTACAAGGTAAAGTGCGCTTTCGCCGCAAAAGACGTCGTTATCATGTACATTCCCCTCACACCAGCCTCCCCGTAATCCCCGCAAGGTAAAGCGGAATATTCGTAATAGCGCCGTCCGTAACATACCCGCGCTTTGAAAACCGGATCGCCGCGCCGGGCTGCCGGTCGCGGATATACGCTTTGAAGCTGGCGGCGCTTTTATTCTCGCCGCTCTTCACCTCAACGGGAATAATATCGGTACCGCTTTGAATCAGGAAATCGATCTCGCCGCGCCCGTCCGCGAAAAAGCGCGGCGCAACATCGAATTGCTCCTTTAGCTGCTGGAGCACATAATTTTCAGTAAGCGCGCCCTTGAACTGATAGTCGCTTTTCAGCAGTATGGCGGCGTTGTCGATGCCGGCCATCTGCTTTAACAGCCCCGTATCGAACAAAAAGAGCTTGAAATAGTTAAGCTGGTCAAAGGCTTTCAGGGGATGCTCCGGCTTGGACACGTTGTAAACGCGGTTGAGCATCCCGGCGGACACGAGCCATTCGATGGCTTCCTCAAACTCCCGCGCCCGCGCGCCCTCCTTGACAGCGCCGTATATGAACTTCTCGTTGCCTTTGGCAAGCTGCGACACGATGCTGCGGAACACCAGCAGTATCCGCCCGCTGTTGACCTTGCCGTTATGCTTGGCGAAGTCGTTTTCGTAAATGGTAATCAGCTCGTTTTGCAGCTGGCTTATTCGCCGCGGGTCTTTGTGACGCACCCATGACGCGACGCATTCGGGCAGGCCGCCGATAATCAAATAGTTGCTGTACGCCTCCAGCAGCCGGTTATGGAACACCGTTTCGATTGACTGGCCTTTTTCTATTTGCGCGAAATACCCGTATAGCGGTTCATCGGTTGCCGCCAGAAACTCCTCGAAGCTCAGCGGATAGAGCTCAAGGAGATTGACCTGTCCGACGGGGAAGGATTTCGGCTGCGCAAGCAACGTGCCCAGCAAGCTGCCCGCCGCGACGATATGGTATTCGTTCGCTTTTTCCCTGAAATACTTTAAGGCGTTCAGCGCTACGGAGCACTCCTGAATCTCGTCGAATATAATAAGCGTCTCGCGCGGCAGGATTTTGCGCCCTACGAGAAGGCTCAGCCGCTCCACGATGCGCTGCGGGTTCTTGTTCACTTCGAAAATGGATTTGAGTTCGTCCTCTTCGTCGAAGTTAAAGCTGACATAATCGCCGTACTGCGTTTTTCCGAACTCTTCCATGAGCCAGGTCTTACCGACCTGCCTTGCGCCCTTTAAAATAAGGGGCTTCCGCTCAGGATCGCTCTTCCATGCCACCAGCTTTTCAAGCGCGTTTCTTTTCATGAGATCACCCCCAATGTATGCGACAAATCAGCATATCACGTTTATGCGTATATTCCAAGCTATATTTTACACATTATTGCTAAGTCTAAACGGATGTGATTTCACGTTTTTGACAATGATGCTTCGTTTAAATTTTACTTGAACGCTATAACTCACTCGGCCATTGATAAACGCGCAGCCCAAAATCGGCTATCTTGGCGTAGAGATGCTCGAAGATGGTTGATTGTATCAGCTCATATTCCTCAAACGCGCTTGTGTCGGCAAAGGCGTAAACCTCCAGAGGAACGCCGTGCCCGTCCGAGTCGAGCTGCCGCACCAGCGCGACGAGGTCGTGCCGTATGTGTGGATGCTCGTTCAGGTAGTCCGAAACGTATTCCCGAAACTGCGTCAGGTTGGTGGTAGTTTCGCCGTCTAAAAACTTGATATCCTTCGCGTCGATATATATCGCGCGCTTTATGCGGCGGCTCCCCGAATCCAGAATGCCGCGCCAATTTATAAAGGCGTCGCTTATGAGCGCATAGGCGGGGATCGAGGTAAACGAGCGGTCGAAGTTTTCCACCTTCACCGAGGTTATGGACAGCTCTACGACGTTGCCGTTCGCGTTATACTTGGGCATTTCGATCCAGTCTCCTATGCGGATGAGGTCGTTGCCCACCAGCTGTATTCCGGAGAAAAAGCCAAGAATAGCGTCCTTAAAGATAAACGAGATGACGGCGGCGACAGCGCCGATACCGCCCAGCATCACAATGGGGTTTTGCCCCGCTAAGACGGAAATGCCGACTAAAACGCATATCGCGGCGATTACGACCTTCATAACTTGAAACAGGCTTCTGAGGGGCTTCGCCTTGGATACTTCATACGTATGGTATATCTTATCCGCCGCGTCGATAATGGAATTGAGCAGAAACGCCGAAAAGAGAGCCGCCAAGACCTGCGCCAGCTTGATAAGCCAGTCGTTCGCCGTCTCGTTATGGCTGGGTAATTGACGCTCCATCAACGTTATGACGACCGGTATGAGCATGTTAGCCAGATGGTGAAAGAATTTCCGCTCAAAGAGAATCTCGGCCCATTTATGCCGAACCAGTAATTTGGCCAGCCGCTTTACTATGAATTCGCCCACGACATGCACTATATAGCAAATCAAGGCTATTGCGGCGAACATAAGCGCATACGAAAGAATATTCGCCGTGCCGGTTGAAATATTGAGAGTTAGGAGCCATTCGTAAAATACATCATACATAAGTCAATCCCTCAAACCATGTTATGTCCATCTATCATAGCATGTTTGCTAGTTATTTCCAACACGCCCGCCTGACATATCCCCCAATAGAAATCATCCCCGAAATATGGTATTCTTAATAAGGAAAATCGCGTAGAGCAGCTGTGTACGGTAAGTGCTTCAGCGAATTTATGTTTTATACGCCTAGACGAATCGACCGTATATACTTCATTTTGATGTGGCGCAATGATTTAGGATAATATAAAGTTTATCTTATATTATCCTAAATCATGAAGTGTGCAGCGATTTAACTGCAAGGAGAACTACATGAAGCCTACAGTAAAACTCAGCGATATCGCTATGCATATCGAAATGGCCTCAGACGGTACATATTCATTTTACAATGAGCTGACCGGGGAATTCTATTGGTACTCCGATTTTGGCGACCACGACGACCGCGATTTGGATGAAGAGGAGGGCTGGCTCCGGCTTCCCAGCCAGCGAGACGCCGACGAATACGGCATGATGTCGGACTTTGCGGATACCGTAAATGACGCCCGAAAGCGCGAGCAGTTGGAGTTTGCGCTATCGGGCAAGGGCGCGTTTCGCCGCTTCAAAGACTCCGCCAATCGGCTGGGCGTTGCCGAAGCATGGTATGCGTATCGTGACAAATGCTATCTGGAATTTGCCCGCGATTGGTGTGATGAAGAAGATGTTCCATACGACCGCGCGGAGCTGCCGAAGGATGACCCTGACTCTGACGACGCTCTTTTGAAACGCGGCGCCATCATCATCGAAACGCCGGAGCATAAAATCGCGACCCGGCGTTACGAGGAGAGCGACGAAGACGCCCTTTTCGCCTTGTTGGAGCGCGAAGGCGACGAGTGGCAAGACTACTGGAAGGGCGCGAATCGCGCTAAGTATATGAAGGCGCTGTCCGGCTCCGTAGCCTATGTGCTATTGGAGGACGGGGAGCTGTGCGGTTACGCCCGCTGCCGGGACGATGACGGTTATGGGCTGTACGTCTATGACCTGTTGGTGGACAAGCGCCATCGCGGAAACGAATACGGGCGGTTTCTGCTGGAGCATGTGCGCTTTGACTACCGTGAGGCTCCCGTATACGTTATGAGCGATGTGAACCCGTATTACGAGAAGCTGGGTTACGAGGCCGAGGGGACGATCTTCATAGTTAAGCCGCAAAAAAACTATTAAAACAACAGAAAAGAGCTTTATCTCATATTGACAAGCAACACGCGAACGGCTAATCTGTTGTCATAATACAATTATAGCCGACGAGGTGATCCTATGAGCTATATCAAGCGTGATATAGAGGCCGTCTTTCTAAGGGCTGCCGAACAGTTCAAAGTCGTATTGGTCACCGGCCCTCGTCAGGTCGGCAAAACCACGATGATGAAAAATCTCATGGAGGGCACAGGCCGCAAATACGTTACGCTTGACGACCTTGAGATGCGTAAAATGGCGAAGGAAGACCCTAAGACTTTTGTCGAAGTATTTCCTCCGCCTGTATTCATTGACGAAGTGCAGTACGCCCCGGAGCTTTTCAGCTATATAAAGATTCAGGTGGATGACCGCCAGATCAAGGGGGATTATTGGCTTTCCGGCTCTCAGATATTCAGGCTCATGCGGAACGTGAGCGAGAGCCTCGCGGGGCGCGTGGGGCTGCTTGACTTGTTTCCGCTGTCGCAAAACGAAATATACAATCACAAGACTTGCTCGCCGCTTTCCGCAGATATGGCCAGCATACAGGAGAGGCTGCTAGGCATTCCCGACGCGACGCCGACGGAAATCTTCACGCGCATATACAACGGCGGAATGCCCGAGCTGATAAGCGGCGATATCGAGGATCGTGACAGGTTCTACCAAAGCTACATAAGGACGTATATAGAGCGCGACGTGCGCGACCTGTCGGGCGATATCGACGTGCTGAAATTTCATCGCTTCATAACGAGCGTCGCCGCGCGGTGCAGCCAGCTTGTCAACTACAAGTCCATAGCGGACGACGCCGGGATAGATCAGGTTACGGCTAAAAATTGGCTGAACATATTGGAGACGCTGGGCCTCATCTTCTACTTGCACCCGTATTCCAACAACATGCTCAAGCGCACGATTAAATCGCCCAAGCTCTATTTTTACGACAGCGGCTTGGTCGTGTACCTGACGCGCTGGAACAGCGTCGAGGCGCTGATGAACGGCGCGCAGTCCGGCGCGATACTGGAAAACTACGTCGTTTCCGAGATAAAAAAGGGCTATCATAATTCCGGCAAGGAGCCGCGCCTGAATTACTATAGGAATAAAGACGGCAACGAGATCGACCTGCTTTGGGAGGCCGACGGGAATCTTTACCCTCTGGAGATCAAAAAGACGCACAATCCCAATACCCGGCTTACGCAAGCGTTCGCTGTGCTGGAGAAAACGGGGAAGACGCTTGGGCAAGGCGGAATCGTATGCTTGCGCAACGATTTTCAGCCGCTGGACAGGAACAACAGCATTATTCCGATCAGGTGCGTGTAGTATTCCGTAAAGATTTCGGATTACACATCCCCCCAACCCTTAAGCTTTTCCCAAGTTTCCTTTGCCACCCGATGCTATCCCAGACTCCTCGCGCGTCTCTAATACCAGCCATCAATGTCTAATACCTTCGAAAAAGAACGAAAACTTTGCGCGTTAGATATAACTGTGATAATATTGCAATAGACGATGTCCATCGGTGGTGAGTGATAAAGTGATTAAGCGCGAAACCTATTTGGGCCGTATTCGCCCATTCATCGGCAATGAGCTGATAAAGGTGCTGACAGGCATACGGCGTAGCGGCAAATCGGTCATGCTGGAGCTGATTCAGGATGAGCTGACGGCGCAGGGCGTAGACCCATCGCAGTTTATCAAGCTAAACTTTGAGGATATGCGCAACGCCGCCCTATGCAGCGCCGAAGCCTTGCACGGCGAGATTACGCGGCGGGTTTCCGCTATCGCAGGCAAGGCGTATCTGTTCTTTGACGAGATACAGGAAGTGGCCGATTGGGAGAAGTGCATAAATTCCTTCCGCATAGAGTTCGACTGCGATATCTACATAACCGGCTCAAACGCGAAGCTCCTGTCGGGGGAGCTGGCTACGTATCTTGCGGGGCGTTACGTGGAGTTCGTCATTTATCCGTTTTCGTATTCAGAGTTTTTGGAAGCCTATCGGCTCATGGTTCCGGACGCTAACGAGCATGATGCTTTTAACAACTATCTGAGGCTAGGCGGTATGCCGTACCTTGGGAACCTGCGCTATGAGGAATCGCCGTCTCAGCAATACCTACAGGACTTGTTTAACTCCGTAGTCCTAAAGGATATAGTAAAGCGCAACAAAGTGCGGGACGTCGATCTGCTGGAGCGCATAATCTCCTACGTGTTCAGCAATGCCGGGAACACGTTTTCGGCAACGTCGATTTCAAAGTATTTCAAGAGCGAGAACCGCGTCGTTGCTACCGAAACCGTGCTCAACTATATCAATTACTGTGTGGACGCATTCCTCGTCTATCGTGTGCGCAGGCAGGATTTGCAGGGTAAGAAGCTGCTCACGGTAAACGAGAAATATTATGTTGCCGACCACGGCATACGCGAAGCCGTGTACGGCGGCGCTATTGACGATATAAACCTAATTCTCGAAAATATCGTCTACATGGAGTTGATTCGCCGCGGTTATGACGTAACCGTCGGCAAAACGGGCGAAAAGGAGATTGACTTCATATGCAAGCGGAAAAGCGAAATCCTGTATGTCCAAGTAGCCTATCTGCTGGCGTCCGAGGATACGATACGCCGCGAGTTCGGGGCGTTCGAGTCCATCCGCGATAACTACCCCAAGTATGTAGTATCGCTCGATGAGTTTAACATGAGCCGCAACGGGTATAAGCATATGAACATCCGGGAGTTCCTGCTTGCGCCTGAGTGGAACTGATACGATTCTACCGAAAGGAATCCGCCAATGACCATAGCGATCTACAGCCGCAAATCCAAGTTTACGGGCAAGGGCGACAGCATCGCCAATCAAATCGAGCTGTGCAGGCAGCGGGCGCAGCAGTATTTGAGCGTGAAGAATATCCCGGAAGCGGACGTGAAAATTCTGGTCTATGAGGACGAGGGGTTTTCGGGCAAGAACACCGCTCGCCCGGAGTTTCAGAGAATGCTGGCGGCGGTCAAGGCCGGTGAGATCAATTGCGTCGTCTGCTATAAGCTCGACAGGATAAGCCGCAACGTTGGCGACTTTGCGATAACCTACGAAACCTTTGAGAAAAACAAGGTGGATTTCCTGTGCGCGGGCGAAACCTACGATACGACGACGCCCGCAGGACGCGCCATGATGGGCATGGTTTCGGTATTCGCCCAGATGGAGCGGGAAGTTACCGCCGAGCGCGTCCGGGATAATATGCACATGCTGGCACGCTCCGGGCGCTGGCTGGGCGGTCATACGCCCACCGGCTTTAAGTCCAGCAAGGAGGAGCGGATCGACGTTGACGGAAAGGCCCGCGCGTCATTTAAGCTCGTTCCCGTGAAGGACGAAATGGAGTTGGTTCGCTTCATCTACCAGAAGTTTTTGGAGCTGCAATCAATATCGGGTACGACGCGCTATTTCGTTAAAAACGATATCCGCACGAAGAACGGCAACGACTTTACGAATATTTCGGTCAAGGAGATTTTGCGCAATCCTGTTTATTGCGTGGCTGGGCAAGAGGCGGGTGATTACTTCCGCGAGCATGACGCCGTTATCTGCTTTGAGGAGGACGAGCTGGACGAGCGGCATGGCTTCATGCCCTTTAACCGCACCAGCAGCGGGAAGGATCAGCAGGTAAAGAACGAAATAAAGGATTGGCTGATAGCCGTTGGCAAGCACGACGGCATAATCCCCTCTGCCGATTGGGTGAAGGCGCAGCGCGTATTAGACGCGAAGCAGAAAAAGCATGAGGGTATCGTGCGCTCGCCGTATAAATCCGAAGCTCTCTTGTCTGGGCTGTTGGTTTGCTCACAGTGCGGCAGCGCCATGCGGCCCCACGTTCACACCAGCCGAAAGAACGCCGAGGGGATCGTACCGTATTATTATATCTGCGAACTAAAGGAGCGCTCGTCCAAGGCCCGGTGCGATATTTGCAACGCCAACGGCGCGGTACTCGATAAAGTGATTATGGACGAGCTCATGAATTACGAGCAGGAGGATTCAACCATACACAGAAGCTTGCTGGAGCTGAAAGCGCGTCTGGCAGGAAAGAAGGAGTCCGAGATAAGGCAGCAGGGTTTGCTGGAATCTGAGCTGGACGCGAGGCAGAAGGAGATAGACAATCTGATCGGCGTACTCGCCAAGGGCGACACGCAGGACGTTTTTGCGGAAAAGGTGCGCGAAAAGGTAAACGCGCTGTCGGAGCAATGCGAACGGCTGAAAAACGAAATCGCCAAGGCGTCGCTGAACAACGCGATTTACGGCGATTACGAAAGCCAGACCAGGGCGGTGGCCGAAACGCTGAAAAAGCTCAAGGATACCGTGATGACTTCCTCCGCCGTAGAAAAAAGGGAATTGCTAAAGTCTACGATAGAGCGTATAGTATGGGATGGAGAACAAGCGCATATTTTTATATTGGGTGAATAGGCAAGGCGGGGAGGCCCCAATTTGGTTGCTTTCAGATTCACCCGAAGCTAGAGACGCGTTACCTTTCATATACCATAGCAAACGAAATCCTCATGTCAATCCGCGCCGAAAAGAAAAAGAAAAACGAAGTCTCCATCCAGGAGCCCATAGGGGTTGACCGCGAGGGGAACGAGATATCGCTTTCGGACGTGCTCGGTTCGTATATAGAAGAAGTACCCGACGAGGTCGAGCTGCGCTTACAAGTTGAGCAGCTCCAGCTCGTACTTTTAGATACGCTTTCCCCGCGCGAAAAGGTCGTTATAGAGTTGCGCTACGGCTTGATAAACGGCTGCTGCCATCCGCAGCGCGAAGTCGCGCAGAGGCTGGGAATCAGCCGGTCGTACGTATCGCGCATAGAGAAGAAAGCCTTGCAAAAGCTCAACCACGCGCTCGAAACCGAGCCGATGAAGCGCGTGAGGCGATAAGCGGATAAAGCTCTATAGGTATTGTTTGAGCGTTTCAATCACTATATTAAGATCGACAGGCTTGCCGATATGCGAGTTCATGCCGCACTCTTTACAGCGTTCGATATCCTCTTTAAAGACATTGGCAGTCATAGCGATGATAGGAATCGTAGCGGCGCCGCATAAGTTGGATGCGCGAATATGCCGGGTAGTTTCGTAGCCGTCCATATTGGGCATCTGGATATCCATTAGGATCAGGTCGTATGATTCCGGCGTCGCCCTAAACTTTTTAAGCGCCTCAACCCCGTCAAACGCCGGATCGATTTCAACCGCGGTGCAGCCGAGCATAGCGGTGATAATTTCCCGGTTTAGCTCGACGTCCTCCGCAAGCAGTATGCGCCGCCCGGCGAAAATGCCTTCGTCGGATTCTACCGGGCCGCCGGATGTGAAATCATGCGGCTTCGCTTCGCTTCTAGCATGCCGAAGCGGCAAATCAAAGTAGAAAGAAGAGCCTTGGCCGACTGCCGACTCCACCCATATCTTTCCGCCCATCATCTCGATCATGTGCTTGGATATCGCGAGCCCGAGCCCGGAGCCGCCATATTTACGGGAAACGCCGCCGTCGGCTTGTTCAAAGGACTGGAATATGCGCGCCTGCTGTTCCTTGGAAATTCCAATACCGGTATCCGATACGGTAAAGCGCACCCGGCAGATTACCCCGTCGTCATCGAGGCTTTCGGCGCAAAATGTAATCGTCCCTCCGTCCGGTGTGAATTTTACCGCATTGGAGAGCAAGTTGGTCAGCACCTGAACTATGCACTGGCTGTCGCCGATCAATTCATGCGGGATGGATCGGTCGATAATCTGCTTTAAGGTTTGGCCGCATTCAGCGATCTTTAGCGAGAAGACGTCCACGATTTGGGTAACGAGCTCCGGAAAAATAAAGCCGGCGTTGACTATCTCAAACTTACCCGCCTCAATTTTCGACATATCCAGCACGTCGTTAATGACCGAAAGCAGCAGCCGGGACGCTCCGCCGATCTTATTTACGCACTCGTCCTTTCGCTGATGATCCGATGCCAGGCTATAGAGCTGAGTCATACCGATAATAGCGTTCATTGGCGTGCGCATCTCATGGCTCATCCGCGCCAGGAATTCAGACTTCGCGCGGGAGGCTTGTTCGGCCATTTCGCGCGCCCGCTCGGCGTCCCTCCTTGCGCTCTCGCTCGCGGTAGTGTCGTTAACAAGGATCATGAACCCGATAGCTTCGCCGGCGGAGCCCAACATCGGCGCTACAAGAATCTGATAGTACCGGGGGACGCCCGATACTGAAAGTGTAAAGTCGATAGCCTGTTCCACGACAACCGTGCGCGTCTCGCGTACGGCCGATTGCGCGGCTGTATCTATTTGCGCCAAGCTGTCTCCGAATACATAAGGAGACAGGAGCTCCTTCACAGTAAGCCCTATGATATCATCGGCGCTCGCAATGCCGCACAGTTTCAGATACGAGTCGCTGATATAGACCAGCTCCCCGCGGTCGTTAAACATAAGCACGGGGGTGGGGCTGTTTGCGAGTAGACGGTTGACGTACAACGACAGCTTCGCGTTCTCGTCCAGTATAACGTGCCGCTGGCGGCTCAGTTGCGCGATCATGTTGTTAAAAGCGTCCGAGAAGTCGCCCATAAACTCCACGCGCTGGCTGTAATCGCCTTTTGCCACCTGCTGCGATTGCCATGACAAATGTTTGAGAGACGCGTGCAGCTTTTTTAGAGGGGATGCCAGTTCGTTATCCCGGGAGGGGATTGCGCAGTTTAGGTTTCCGTCCGCCAATTCTTTTGCAAGCAGCTTCATATCGCTGACCATCTGACAGAAGTAGATAAGCCCCTTGCCAAAGGTTTGGAATTCCCCGGGGAGCGCGGAAACGTCCAAAGACGCGTTTGACGGATCATAAATAACATCGCGTAGATACGCAAACAGAGCGTCCGCCGTTTTTGGCATATGCGCCTCGCCGGTTTGAGTTAACAATGTGGCATTATCCACGAAGTATCATCCTTATTTGACTATGGAACCCTGGAAACGGCAGACCCTGTCGCCGCTGGCCCAGCAGTCAATCTCTTTTATGCGGTATACCTTGCCGGTATAGGCTTCTAAGATGCCGGAGATGAAGCCCTCGTCATAATCGCAGACGGTTTCGTTTGTTATCGGAAGCCCGCTGCAGTCAAGATCCTGCCCGACGGTCAAAATGATTTCGCCCGTGTCGGGATCAAAAGCCTCCATGCGCAGTATACCGATCTTAAGTTCCCGCAGCGTTTGTTGTAAATTGGAGAGAAACGCGTTGAAATCTACAGACAGATCGAGTGCATTTCGAGCAAGCTCCATCCCCGCGAGATGACCCGCTTCGCGTAAAAAGTCGTTTGCGGCCTCAATCCCCATTTTTTGGGCCATGACGTCCAACAGTGTGAATTGCATGAGCCGATATACCAGCACCGGCATTTCTTCGCCGAGATCGCCGCGCCCGTCTTTAATGTTGCCTAAATTGCGCCATGAGAATTTGCTGTGACCATCGGCAGCCTGGAATACGTTTTCCATGACAACTCTCCCCTTTCAATGATCGGTCAATCACACAATTATCATATTTTGCTATTATTTACTATTTTATACAATCACATGTGTATTGCACGGTCAAGATGTTTTACATATATATGCATTAGTTTACAAAAAGGATACAAATAACAAAGCCCGCCAAACGAGGCGGGTTTCCATTTCTCATTTCCGTCGTCCTTATTATTGTTTGGAAACAACTATCGCAAAAGCGTAAATGTACGTCAATGAATTCCGTATAATATTACACCTTTTAATATTATATTGGATTCCTGCGCTTTTTTCCCCGTGTTATACTTGCTTCGTAAAAGGCATATATGTCTGTTGTATGGAACATATCAAGTCATATCAGGGGAGGAAAAAGAATTGAAAAAAATATTTACTCTGTTGCTCGCGGCGTTGATGATCGCGTCGCTGTCGGCGTGCGCCCCCGCTGCGCCC
>DBDD01000115.1 GCA_002293365.1 Christensenella sp. UBA941
CAGTCGGCGTTGTTGACCATCAGGGCTTTCTCGTCGTTGAAGTCGATCAAACGCTCCATCTGCGCCTTGAAGCGCGAGGCGTTGAAGGCGATTTGATCCTGCGTAAGCATCTGGCGCATGTCGGTTTTCCCCGAAGGATCGCCGACCATGGTCGTCCCGCCGCCCAATAGAGCGATAGGCCTGTGCCCCGCGCGCTGCATGTGCGCCATGGCCATAAGCGGCAAATAGTGTCCGATGTGCAAAGAATCCGCCGTCGGGTCGAATCCGACGTAAAACGTTATGGATTCCCGGCCCATAAGCTCGCGCAGCTCGCGCTCGTTGGAGCATTGCCGTATAAACCCGCGTTCTTGCAGCACATCGAAAGCATTCATCATTTGTCGGTTCCTTTCACGTCAAAAACTGGCGATGGGTATATATCCCCATGCTCGTCTATTATTGTAACGCGACTCCCGGCGCTTGTCAAAAAGAAACGCAGTACCCCCGTTCTCCCGGCGCAGCCGGGAGAACGGGGGATAGATAGACGCCAAAGGGCCTGCGGCCCTTTGGCATCCTTGCTTGCTGGTCGATTATACCGGGGCTTGCCGCAAATTCCCCTCCGTGGAGGTGGTCATCCGCCCGCAGGCGGCTACTAATTCCTAGTTCCTAATTCCTAACAACTATCTGGCCGGGGTGGTCTCCCACCGCCCTTTTATACCCTAACGACTTTCCCCGTCGACTGTATCGTCATAAGCTGGTTCGTGGCTTGTGATACGCCGTTTACGCGCAGGTTGAACGCCGCAGTCGTGCCTATGAAGCCGGGCGCTTCGAGCGTGCCGTGGCCGATGCCGTCTTGGCCGATGGTTACGCTCGTAGAGTATTTCTCGTTCAGCCTGATTGTTACCGTCGAGCCGATCATCGGGCCTTGTGCGTTCGTGATGATCGTTTTAAACGTGAAGGTGTCGCCCGATTTGAATACGTCGTAGAGCACGGGGATAACGGGCGAAACGTCGGCTTCTTTTTTTAGCCCGTCGGCGACGGTAATAATAGTTTCCAGCGTCGGGTTCGCAAACGCGTATTTGCCCGGGCTTTTTATAACGAAGGTACAGGTTCCGTCGAGGTTTTTGCGGGGAACGATGGGCTGCTGTACGCCGTCGTCGTCCGTGAAAATAATCAATAGGTTGTTCGGGTCGATGCCCGCCGGAATGGGCATGGTCACAATGATAGGCGAGCTCAGGTATAGTATGGGGCTGCTGGCGGCGTTTAGCGTATGCGTCAGTCCGATTTCGAATTGAATCGCGCTGCTCGCGTCGTATGTCAGCCCGTTGACGTCTCCGGTGAGCGCCGCTCCGGAAAGCGGCTTGGAGATACTAAGCTCTATGTCGCCCTTTCCGTCGGCAACCTGGAGCGCCGCGCCGATAACGTCGTCCCGGTCCATTTTGGAGAAATGCGTCCAAAGAGCGTCTGCGACCCGGACGAAGACCTCTATGTCCGTAGTAGGCAATGCCGTCAAGCCTTCTACCAGCGCCGCTCTGGCGTAAAGGTCGTCCAGGCGCTCGTACGAGGCCTTGCCCGCGTCGGAGCTGGCCGCCGCGAAAAGCCTGTCCGTGTCAAAGCTGTTTATAGCGTCTATTATTTTCGCGCGCGTTAGCGGCGTTGCTCCGTCCAGCTCGTCCCATATGCCAAACAGCGGGTCGTTCTTATCCGCCTTGTATTCCGTAAAGTATACCGTGAGGCGGGTTATATTCGCGTCCTCGCCGACCGGCCGTATCTGTATCGTTTTCCCCGCTTTGGCGTCTTCGGAATTTATCGACCAGACGAAGGAGGTAGAGTTGGCCGCTCCGGCTTCCTGGGCGATGGTAGCCGCCGTAGCATCCAGCGCCCCGGACCAGCCGCTGCCGGTATTGACTTCAAAGCCGGTTACAGAGCCGGGAAGCGTAACGAGTACGCCTATCCATTTTTTTTCGCCGAGAGGCCCGCCTTCCGATACATAGGCCAGAAGCGGAGCGCTCGCCGCGATCCTAAGCTCGTAAACGCCCGTCAAAACGTTATACGCCGACGAAGGCGCTGAATAATACCCGGCGTTGCGGCTCGGCCTGAATTCGCCCGCTGCCTTGCCGAAGTCGTGCGTAACAACGGCGGCGGTTATCGCCGGAGCGTCCGCCTTCGCCTCTGGCGCAAGCAAGACGAATACGCCCGAAGCCAGCGCCAATACAACAGCCCATATAACAACTTTTCTTGTTACTATTCCGCTCATTTTTATGGTCATTTTTATCTCTCCTAACGTACGCGAAACGCGGGTGGGACGCCCATCCGAAAGTCAATAGGTATCATAAGTCTACATTGTCCGAATATTATCGTGTAAAAATATGATTATTATTGATATAAAGTATTAATAAACCATAAACATCGTGGCATAATGGAGAAAATTAACATATTATTCATAATGTTAATTGGAGAGGTATTTACCCTAGGCGGGGGGAGGCCCCGTCGAATAATGCCAAATTTACTTGGGGAGCAATACTGCGAGTTTTGATTTTTTTACGCGTTTGCGGTATACTATTACTAGTTAATAATGTGAAGATTTATAAAAATATGGCAGGAGTGATATTTGATGACATATATGTGGCAAGAAATTTTGGAGCAGCCCGATATACTTAGGCGCTGCTACGGCGCGAATCGCGATGTGGTAAAGGCTATAGCAACCGAAGCAAAAAGGAGGGGCGTCGGCTTTATCTACTACGCCGCCCGCGGTACGTCCAACCACGCCGGACACTTCGGCAAGCATTGCTTCGAGACGCTCGCGGGGCTTCCTTGCGCGTCCGCGTCGGCTTCCGTGCTGACGCTATATAACGGCAAGCTCGATCTTTCCGGTGCGCTCGTAATCGGTATCTCGCAATCCGGCGAGGCGCTCGACGCGCTCGAGGTAATCCGCCGCGGCAACGCGCAAGGCGCTCTAACGCTCAGCATTACAAACGCCCCGGAGTCGCCGCTGGCAAAAGAGGCCTCGTTCCATCTTTACTGCGAATGCGGCGTCGAAAGAGCCGTCTCCGCGACAAAAACCTTCACGGCGGAAGCGTTTCTGCTGCTCGCGCTCGCGGTCGAGTTCGCGGGCGACGAAGCGCTTATGCCGATTCTTATGGAGATTCCGGAAAAGATGGCGCAGGTCATGCAAAACGATACCATTCGCCAAAAAGCCGAACGGTTCCGCTATATGGAGGGCTGCTTCGTGCTCGGCCGCGGGCCGGCTTGGCCCGTCGCACAGGAAATCGCGTTAAAAATCCAGGAATCCACATATGTCGCCGCCAAGGCGTTTTCCGTATCGGACTTTTCGCACGGGCCGATAGCCATGGTCGAAAGGAATACGCCCGTGTTCGTCCTCGCGCCCAGCGGCCCGGCCTTACCCGGCGCGGTCGCAATGATAAAAAAGCTTACGGAGCTAGGCGCGGAGGTGCTCGTCGTCTCGGGCAATCCGGAAGCCGTCGCCATGACGCCCTACTCCATCAAGATTCCCGACGCGCAAAACGATCTCGTTTCGTTCTTCGAGCTCGCCGTCTTCGGCCAAATGTTCGCCTGTAGCCTGTCGCTGGCCAAGGGGCTCGATCCGGACGCGCCGAGGGGGCTGAATAAGGTTACAGTAACAAAGTGAATTAACACAAACAAAAAAGCGGCGTAGCCGCTTTTTTGTTTGTGTTTTATCTTACTTTACCCTACGCGCGTGGATGAATACGCGGTATTTATCGTTTTTAGTGTTGGTATCGCAGGTTACGAGCGAAAGTATCTCGTCTGTGGCCTGGAAGGTAACGCCAGTCTTGTATATGGACTTATCGGCCAGACTTTGGCAGAACTGCACGAACTGCGCGTTCTTTGTGAAGTTCGTCTGTATCAGCTTGGGATCCGCCTCGGACTGATGTACGGAGAACACTTCCCACTCGCTCTTGCCAAAGGCTTCCATCTGGATTATACGCGTCGAGTTGAAGAAGTTTTGGTCGTTCATGTAGTTATGCAGGTAGTAGAAATCGACCTTGGACTTCTGCATATTGTGGCCGTAGACGATGATATGCCTTTGCTGCGCGGCGTTGGCGTTGCGGTAGTCCATGTAGATGGCCCCGCCCGTCTTCTTGTTTTTATTAAAGTCGCGGTTGAGGTAGTAGTCGTTGTCCGCCGCGATTAAAATCGGGTAGTCGATGTTTTCGGTATTCGGAACTTTGATCCAGCCGATAACGTCGCTGTTTTGCGCCTTATACGCCGCGATTTTGGAGGACGCGCCTTCCAAGGAGTAGTTCATCGCGAGAACGTCGGCGGGGCGTACCCAGGCCGGGGCGGCTTCGGGCGCTTCATAGACCCTCTGGCCCTTCTTCGCGTACTTCGTTGATACGTACCCCGTCTTGCCGTTGAAGGAGATCATGTAGAAGCCGTCGATGGCTTCCTGATCCAGCAGCGAGTATTCCGCGTTCTTCGCGCCAGTGACGCCCATCTTTTTGCCTTTGGAGGAAGGCTCTTCGCGAACGTTGACTTCCTTCGCCGTCATTGTGACGAAGTTGATGACCGTGCCGTCCGCCAGAGTAGCCCCTGTGCCTGTGCCGCTATTGGCCGCGTAGTTCGGGTCGAAAGCGCCCGCAGCGAACGAGGAGCCGGCTGTGAAGCTATATCCGTTGGGGTTGGTGTTGGTTGTTGCCGCGGTCGTTTGCGCGGGCTGCGTCGCCGCCGTCGTCGTGGGC
>DBDD01000127.1:0-445 GCA_002293365.1 Christensenella sp. UBA941
GGCGCAGCCGGGAAAGCGGGGTGAATTATCTTTTCAAAACGGAGGCGATTATTATCAATACGCAAACGCAATCGGGCGGCGTACAGAATTGTGTGGCCGTGTTCGCGACGGTGCACGCTATTGCATCCGATGGAATTTTATTGCGCTATGACGGCGAGAATGCCATAAGCGCGCCGGTAAACCGGATCGAGCAATATTTGCCTATTGTGGACGAGCGCGTTTTGGCGTTGCGATTTGCCGGAGGCACCGTGGTATTGGGAAAGGTTATATAGAGAGGAGAAACAATGGAATTTACTACATGGAGCATACTCGGCACCTATGCCGGTTCGCTTGCGATGGTATTGATCATTACGCAGATAACTAAAAGCGTAGCGATTATTCAAAAAATGCCTACGCAGATTTGGAGCTATATCGTTGCGCTGGCTGTATTGCTTTTGGCTGAGGG
>DBDD01000127.1:465-714 GCA_002293365.1 Christensenella sp. UBA941
CTGGGCGCTAACGGCGGATATGAGGCCATTGCACGCGTTTCCGAAGGTAAGAAGAAAGAGAATTGAAACCAAAATTGTTGACGAAGTGAGCGACTTAAACCCGCCCCTACCTAATCCCGTTCTATCGTGATATACTGAAAAGCGATGAGAACGCGTCGCTAAAATTGCGAATAAAACGACGCATAAAGAGGCATTTATGAAGCATGAACCGGAACAGCAGACACTGTTCAGCGGCTTTGAAATCGCCGG
>DBDD01000127.1:767-3826 GCA_002293365.1 Christensenella sp. UBA941
AAAAGGATCAGGTTAGCTCGATGATCTTCTGGGGGCCGCCGGGCGTCGGTAAGACGACGCTCGCGCGGGTTATCGCGGAGAAGACCGCCGCGCAGTTTATCAATTTCTCAGCCGTTACAAGCGGCATCAAGGACATAAAGGAAGTCATGACCCGCGCCGAAAAGGGCCGCGCGATGGGCGATAAGACGATCGTATTCGTGGACGAAATCCACCGCTTCAACAAGGCCCAGCAGGACGCGTTTTTGCCGTTCGTGGAGAAGGGGAGCATCGTTTTGATCGGCGCGACGACTGAGAACCCGTCCTTCGAGGTGAATTCGGCGCTGCTGTCGCGATGCAAGGTGTTCGTTTTGCACGCGCTGACGGCGGACGACTTGCATCAATTGCTGATAAACGCTTTAAAGAACCCCCAGGGTTTCGGGAACCAGACCGTCGTCATAGCGGACGAGCTTTTGCGCGCTATCGCGACCTTTGCAAACGGGGACGCGCGCGTCGCGCTTTCTACGCTGGAGATGGCAGTATTGAACGGGAATTTGGACGAGAGCGGCGTTACGAGCGTGACGCCCGAGACGCTCGAACAATGCACGAGCAAAAAGTCGCTATTATACGACAAGGGCGGCGAGGAGCACTACAACATCATCTCGGCGCTGCATAAATCCATGCGCAACAGCGATGTACAAGCCGCGATATATTGGCTCGCGCGGATGCTTGAGGCTGGGGAGGATCCGCTATACGTCGCGCGGCGCGTCTTGCGCTTTGCGAGCGAGGACATCGGCATGGCCGATTCGCGCGCGATGCAGCTATGCGTCGCGGCTTATCAGGCGTGCCATTTTATAGGCATGCCGGAGTGCACCGTGCATTTAACCCACGCCGTGACGTACTGCGCGCTTGCGCCGAAATCGAACGCGCTCGACGCCGCTTATAACTGCGCCGCTGCGGACGCGCAAAATACGCTGGCGGAGCCCGTACCTTTGCAAATTCGCAACGCGCCGACGCGGCTTATGAAGGAGCTGGGGTACGGTAAGGACTATAAGTACGCCCACGACTTTGAGGACGCGCTGACTACTATGAAATGCTTGCCGGACGCGCTCGAGGGGCGGCAGTATTATCGGCCTACCGAGTATGGGCAGGAGCAGAGGGTTAAGGAGCGGATGGAGCAGATTGAGGCGTGGAGGAGGGGGCGGGGGTAGGGACGCTATACATGACGCCCGTGATTAATACAAAGCCGATTTTGGGTCACGGACGCGATGTATCGCGTCCCTACAGGTTTGTACTGCTGGCATTAATGACATCATGTTCCGACAACCCCGCCTCCATCGCCAGCCGCAAAGCCGCCCCGAAATCGCCGACGCGCTCGGGCGTATGCGCGTCGCTGCTGAGAACGAAACGCGCGCCCTCGGCCTTTGCGAGCTTGATCTGCTCGGGCGTAATCGCGGGATGCGAGGCGTTTATCTCCAGCGCCGCGCCGGTCTTCACGGCTGCTTTAGCGAGCAATGTTATATCCAGCGGGATGTATTCGCCAGGATGGGATACGATTTTGATAGGATAGCGCTCTAGGGCCAGGCAAATGGCGCGCGTATTGCGCTCAATGGCCTCCGGGGCGCGTTTTTTTATTGTAAAGGACAGCAGCCCGCTTTTGGGGAAAACGCCGCGATGATAGCCCATGAGGAAGAAATCGAAAAGATTGGCCTGTTCGTGTGGATAATCCGTTTCGCCCTCGAGCGAAAGCAGATTCAACTCCAAGCCCAAGAGGATTTTGATTTTTCCCGCGTATTTTACGTTTAGAGCGTCGGTTTCTTCACGCATTTTTGCGAATTTCGCGCGGCGGACACCGTAGAACCTGTGTCCGGGGCCGTGGTCGGTTATGGCGATACTATTTAAGCCCTTGGCTATGGCCGCGAGGGCGTTGGTCTCTATCGAGCCTTTTCCGTGGGAGTAGGTAGTGTGGGTATGGAAGTCGGCTATTAGTTTCATGGAATTAGTTTACCCTTGTTTCTTTGGAGCGTATCCAAACAGAGCTTTGATACATGCTAATTAATCGAAATCCTGTAGGGGCGAACTGTGTTCGCCCGAGGCGCATCCGGGCGAACACAGTTCGCCCCTACATCATTATTCTTTGCCGTGCCTTTTTTATGGTAACACACCTGTAACAGCTTGTCACGCCGCCTTGTATTCAAGCACCATGAGGGTTATACTAAATTCATCCAATAGAATTGATCTCGGAGGCCTGTGTTGGAAGATATTATATTTTATACGAAAAGTTCTGAAGAGGCTGCCAAGGAGCTGGGCAGCTCCCTTGAGGGCGGGCTTTCGCCGGAGGAGGCGTCCGTTCGGCTCGAAAAATACGGGCGAAATGCGCTGGCGGCCGCGAAGAAGCAGACTAAGCTCATGCGCTTCATTTTGCAGTTTAAGTCGTTCATGATCTATATCCTTATCGCCGCGGCTATTGTGTCGATGGCGCTGGGAGAGGTTGCCGACGGCGTTATCATCCTGGTCATTGTCCTGCTCAACGCCGTTATGGGCTACGTGCAGGAAGAAAAGGCCGAGGAATCGCTTGAGGCCCTGAAAAAGATGAGCACTCCTCATGCGAAGGTCATACGAAACGGAAATATCGAGGTCGTGCCGAGCGAAACGCTGGTCGTTGGCGATTTGGTCGTATTGGACACGGGAGACCTCGTCCCGGCCGACCTACGGCTAACGGAGGCGCAGAGCCTGAAGATACAGGAGGCGGCGCTTACGGGCGAATCCGTCCCCGTAGAAAAGAATACGGGCATATTGCCGGATAATATCCCGCTGGGCGACAGGGTGAACTTAGCCTTTTCCGGCTCGCACGTAACCTACGGGCGCGGGCGCGGGATAGTCACGGCGACGGGCATGAAGACCGAGGTTGGCAAGATCGCGGCCATGATTCAGGAGGACCCCGGCACGGAGACGCCGCTTAAGCAAAAGCTCGAAAAGCTGGGTAAGACGCTGGGGCTTGCCGCGCTTTTCGCGTGCGTTGTTATATTTATCGCGGGCTTGCTCTACGGCAAGGAGCTCTTCGAGATGTTCTTCACGAGCGT
>DBDD01000111.1:0-3586 GCA_002293365.1 Christensenella sp. UBA941
CAATCATGCACTGCTCGCCATGCTAATCAACAGGTGTTGATTAGCATGGTCATCTTCACAAAAATAGAATCAACAGGTTTCGCGGAAACCGGCCAAATAGTGGACTTCCGCACATAAACCTGTTGATTTAAATATTCGGATTGATCATGCGCACGAAACCGTAAAATAATCCTGCTGATAAAACCTGTTGATTAAAACGCCGTTTATCGCAGTCCTGTCAGACGCTTTAGGGTATCGTCATCGGAGATTACAAAGCGCTTAGCATTAAGCTTGGCGTAAAGCGGATTATCGGCTGGAGTCGCGGCCGCGATGGCTTTGCGTTTGTGTTCCGTATCAGCATGTGCATAGACGAGCGTGGTTTTGAGCTGTGAATGACCAAGCCATTGCGAAACAAGGGTCAAATCCATCCCCTCTTGGTACAAGTGCATCGCACGGCTGTGCCGCCAAAGATGCGGATGCACGTTCTCCGGCACTTCGGAGCAATGCTGGCGGGCTGCCAATGCGTATTGTGATAGGAATAGCCTTATGCAACTCGCCGACATAGGATGTCGTTCGCCACGGCTTACTATATAGAATAAACTCTCATCATTTTTAGGCGGTGCGTTGTGAAACGCCGTTAAGTATGCCCGCAAGTGTTCCACCGTGCGTTCCATAAGAGGGACGCTGCGGACTTTTCCTCTTTTCCCATGAAGCGTGACCGTCGGAGCTTTTCCAAAACGTAAATTAGATACCTTTAGGTCGATCATCTCTTGTAATCGCGCGCCCGTATCGTACATTAATATCATGAACGTTTTATCACGCAAGCCCTTCAACGTCCCAGGATTGGTCTGTTCAGCAATGGCGGAGATAGCATCCATGCTCATGTAGTCCACGGCATCAATATCACTTCGTTTCGAAGCAGGAACTTTCTTTATCTCATTTAGCTGGACGACTGTTGTTATATCTCTGTCGGCAGAGAAAGCGAGAAACGTCCTTATAGCTGCGAGACGGTTGTTTCGTGTAGTTACCGAACACCCCCGCTCGTTTTCAAGATACGCCAGAAAGCCGTTTATCATGTCGGCGGTCAACATTTCAAATGTTACATCCTGCAACGGAATGCATTTTTGCTTTTTGACATAGTCCAAAAGCGATTCTAAGGCTTTGCGGTAGGAGCGGATTGTATGTTGACTGAGCTTGCGCTGCTTCACCAAATATAATTTCAGATAATCGTGAATCAAAGCGAACAGCGGGTTGCCATTGTATTTCGTCATGATTCCACCTCCAGTGCATCCATATGGCAGGGCGTAAACATATTGTTGAATTTATTCCAGTCAACGGCAGGAGATTTAATTAGGTTCTCCGGCAAAATATGTATATAGTACGCGGTCTCCGACAACGATTTATGACCCATATACGAGCAGAGGTACGGCAGCATATTCATCAGATTCTCTCCATTATCAAGCCACCGATTCAAGCAAGCGGATGCGAACCTATGTCGCAAATCGTATGTTCGAATCCGTTTTGGAACTGGATTGCCGGGTGTACACGCTGCATTCATCCACGCCATATTTAACAGCATGTGGATTTTTGTGCTGCTTAATGCCCCGCCATTAGACGACGGAAAGAAAAAAGGATTCTTGCCGCTGAATATACTCCGGCGTAAATCATATTGCTGTGCAAGCTTAAGCATATCATCTGACATTACGATGAGCCGTTCCTTATTTCGCTTCGTGCGTGCTATTAAAACCTCGCCTGTTATGATATTTACATTCTCTTTTAACAATTCGCGTCCTTCGTTGGGACGTAACCCGCAGGTATAAATCAACCTGAACAACACGGGCGCGACTTCATCCACGAACGGCTCGCTGTTCTCTGCGGGCAACGCATCAATAGCGTTAAACAGCGCGGCTAGTTCATCATCCGTAAAATTATATGGAACTTTCGACTGCGGGCTTGGCGTGTACTTGTCGGGCAGCACACAGGCGTTTTCCCCGATCGCATGGAGATATTTTCCGAACTGCCTGATAGCGCTCGCTGCGGCGATTACACTGTTCGCTTCACGAGTTTCGGAATCAAGCCACGTATATACAATCTCATTTGTTAATTCAGACGCCGCGAAATGCTTTGCGCAAAATGTATCGAATTTTTTCAAAACGCGCAGATGGGAGTTGCGATTGTATCCGCGCGCCTCACGGAAATCCAAATACATCTCGAGCTTGGCTGCGAATGCGCTTACGAACATATTCATTGCACGCGCCCTCCCGCTAAATGCTCAATAAGTGATTGCGCCTGTCTTTTTGGCTCCGGCACAATACCGGCCAGTGGCAGCGCGCACATTTTGAGGTGGCGGACATCCATCGCAATATACGGCTTAACTGATTCAATGTCTGCATCTCCCAGCCCCTGAGCCACATCGTAGACAGTGACTCCGTTAGCGGTCATCTCTGTAGCGAGTGAGCGCCGCAGATTATGGAATCGCTTGCTGACAGGCAGGCCAGCTTTTTTACAGCAATCCCGGTAGACTTCGCCGACCGTCACCGCTGACATGAGCGGTGTAAATGGCGGTTGCAATCTTAAAAAAATCTGTTTCGCATTTGCATCGGGTCTTGCGTTCAGAATGTAATCCTTCAAGGCCTCGCCCACATCGGTTGTCAACGGCAAAACGGCAGTTTTACATGTCTTTGCCTGAACAAGCTTAATCTCTCCGCGAATCCAATCGATGCTGCCGAACTCAAGAGCGATAACATCACAAGCCCGTAACCCTAACACTGTGCCTAGCATCATGATGGCATACGCGCGTTTCCCCCACGCAGTCTCTCGATCTATGGCGTCAAGCATTTTGGCAATATCGGCTCTCGGCAAAAGCGGATAGACTTTGCTTTCCCTGTTAATTTTAAATGAAAGCAATTCTTGATACGAGGAGTCCGACTGGCCGATTTCATAAAGATACTTATACAGTTTTGCGATATATAAGCGAACATTGTGCATACTGTTTATGCTCATCTTACCGGAACAGTCCAATAAAAACTTCTGTATTTCCCGCGCGCCAACAGCTTGCAAAGTTTCAAATCCATGTTCAGTCAGCCACGCGAAGTATTTATGCGCAATCCATCTTGCGTCGCAGCGTGTATTTTGATGCATATCCCCAGAAAGAAACCCGCTTACAAATTTTGCATATCCGTGAGGTATACTTTGGCGGCATCCCGCCTCCGGGTTTGGCTGCCGAAGGGTTCCTGTTTCCACAAACCACAATAGTCTTTGAACTTCGCGCCGTGATGTATGATAATGCACCCTGCTGACCTTGCCCTCGTAGAATCGTGTTTCAAGCTCGCGAAAATATTCCGCGATGATTCTTGGATCAAGGTATTCGGCGTTTTGATGCCTATGAACGACAACTGCTGCTCTTTGGAGCATAGAAAGACGAGTGGAATATCCCACCCCGTATTTGCTCAGCGCTGATTCATATTTCTCTAACAACCCTGCTATAGGTGTACGCTGTTCGTCCAAAATAACCTCCTTTTGGCGTCGGGCAAACTGTTCAGCCGTTTAGCTGTATATTGATCGTACCCAATATTTGGTCATTCTAATCAACAGGTTTTATCAGCAG
>DBDD01000111.1:3700-3892 GCA_002293365.1 Christensenella sp. UBA941
CAACTGTGCGCCCGAAACATCGCTAAATTACTGTAGGCTCGAAATAATCGCAAAGCCACTGAGGATTCCGAAACACAGCTAATCACTTTTCCCGGCAGCAACAACTTCATCGACATCCATCACCAGCCTTAAAGTGATCTTATTATCATTGAAACTAAACTTCAACAAATAACCATTGGCTTCAGCATACGT
>DBDD01000337.1:0-240 GCA_002293365.1 Christensenella sp. UBA941
AATCACATAGATCAGACAACGCTGCGGCCAGCCATGAAAGAAACGATCAGCAAGATGGGTTTTGAGCGCGCGGTCATTGTGGCCGACGGCGGCCTTAACTCGGGAAAAAACCTTGCGCACATCGTTTCGCAGAATAACGGCTATATCGTTTCAAAGAGCGCCAAAGGTTCTACCACGGAAATAAAGAAGTGGATTCTTGACGATGAAGGATACATTTGGAACGAAAATCGAACCTTCAAA
>DBDD01000337.1:260-607 GCA_002293365.1 Christensenella sp. UBA941
GTAAAGGAGAAACTCATAAGCTACTGGAGCAAGAAGCAATACGACCATGCGCTTCATGAAAACAGCAAGTTTATAGAATATCTCCAAGAAGCCGCGATCCACCCGGACAAGCTCAAGGACAAGCAAAGCAAGCTGCAAAAGTATCTCGTAAAAACCGAGGCCGACAAAGCTACCGGCGAAGTGCTCGATTCCGTTTCGATATTGTCTCTGGATATGGAGAAGATCAACCAAGACCTTGGTTTGCTGGGCTACTATACGCTCATGACAAGCGAAATCGACATGGATGATCACGAGGTTATTGATAAATACCACGGACTCTCCAGAATTGAGGCCGCTTTCCGCGTTAT
>DBDD01000337.1:681-5406 GCA_002293365.1 Christensenella sp. UBA941
TAAAGTGTTGAAGCATCAAGGCAAAGTTACGAATAGCACCCGCGATTGGGAAATGGGCATTACCGCAGACAGGATTAAAACTGCTCTATCCAGCTTTAGCGCCGACGCTCTGCCCGGCGGATATTACAGGCTGACTAAAATAAGCGAGGACCTCGCGAATATTGCCGCTTCGGTCAGCGTCGATGTTGCGCTTAGGCTTCCTACGGAAAAAGAGCTGCGCTCTCTTAAATATAAAATCGACCGCGCACTCCTCATGTGATTACAAAATATATTGATTGAACAGCCAGTTTTACCTTGCTGTGCCTGCAAGTTCGCCTTTTCGTGATGCTAAACTCGGGTTGTACCATAGTTTTCCTGTACGCGCTACTTGGAAAGAGCTTGTAGCGCTTTACAGTTTATGGTATTTTATCTATTTTAAATAAATAATCTTCTATTGACAAACAGAAATTTTCAACTATACTTTAATCATATACTTATATAAGTTTCCGTTAAATGTTTGAGGAGGCGGCGAAGTGGACGATTTAATCGCAAGACCCCATATGTTAAAACAAGTAAATCTATCCTCAATACGTAAGGCGATAATGACAAAAATCACAGCGACGCGGGCGGAAATCGCGCGAGATACTCAAATAAGCTCCACGACCGTCCGCTCCCTACTAGCCGAAATGCTGCAAAACGGCGAAATCGAAAGCACCGGCTACGACGAATCCAGCGGCGGCCGAAAAGCCGAGCGCTACCAGCTCAAAACAGATCGCTATTTTGCAGCGGCTTTGTGTATACTAAACGATACAATCCACTGCCTAGTCGTCAATATCTGCGGCGAAATCATCCAAGCCAGCAAGCGGAAGGTAATAGAGGGCGATATGCGAACGCCCATCTTGAGCTTTTTGGACGAGCTGACGGACGAAAAGGACATCCGGGCTATAGGCCTTGGCGTGCCCGGTATTGTGTCGGGCGGCGGCTTCTTAAAAGGCAACCAAAGCCACGAATTATACAAAGACGACATCGGCGACTTGCTTGCCAAGCGATATGGGATACCGATTATATTAGAGAACGACTTGAACGCTACCATGATCGGGCTCGGCCGGAGCTTCGAAACGCAATTCCCCGACGATTGTCCCGGCAAGATAAATATGGCATATCTGTTTTTAGAAAAAGGGTGCATAAGCGCAAGTTTCATCGCAGAAGGCAGGATCATTCGCGGTTTCAACAACTTTGCCGGAGAGCTGGGATTATTGTCGCTATACGGGCAAAGGCCGCTCTCGGAGCTCTTGGCGGAGTCTACGGACGACTCCCAGTATACGGACGTCATTGCCAATATCGCCTGCTGGATATGCGCTGTGCTAAACCCGAGATTTATCGCGCTGGGCGGCCCCGGCTTCAGGCGGGACTGTCTTGGGCCAATCGGCGACGCGCTATACGCCCTTCTGCCGCGCGATATGGCCGCAGAACTCATATATTCGCCCGATATCCTGAACGATTATTATTCGGGAATGGCGTATCTTGCCGCAGGCAAAATCTTCGACGAAATCCAATTAATTAAGGAGTAGCGATATGTCAAAGCAACCTCCCATTAAGCTCCTAGACTCCAAGCCCGCAAAGTTTTTCTTCTCGCAGATGGCGTTCGGCACGGCGTTTACCTGCCTTACAAGCGGCGTGTTCTTAAACGGACTCGCGATCCTTATGGGCGCGAGCGACGTTTTGGTAAGCTATCTAAGCGTTATAACACAGATTTGCGGCATACTCCTTCTCGCACTCGCGTCTTTTTTCGAACGCTTCCGCTCAAGAAAAAAACTGACCATTTGGCTTACTATACTCACAAAACTGGCTACGCTCCTTGTCGCGGCCATTCCGGCGTTCCTTCCTCCACAGCTGCGCCTGATGGCCTTTGTTCCCGTCGTCTTCGCGGCGTTTACATTGCAAGCGCAAGCTACAGTCGCGCTCAACAACTGGATGATCTCCTTCATAGACGGAAAAAAGCGCGGACGCTATATATCGCTGCGCGAAACCCTCGCATTAATCGTAACGGTAACCTTATCCATAGGCGGCGGCTACTTTCTGGACACGAGGCAAGGCGAATACGCCGGCTTCTTGCTGATTTTCCTGGTCGCCTTTGCCGCTGGAGCCGTGGAAGTCGTCCTGTTATCGCGCATACCGGATCACATCGCGCCCGCCGCGCCCGCCAAACAGCGCAAATTTATTAGCGCCATAATAATACCGCTAAAAGACAGGCCGTACTTGATTTTCGTCGCGTATATCGCCGTATTTTACCTGATGCTGACTGTCGCGGACAGCTTTACGATGGTATACATGATGCGCTACCTTGCTTTGCCATATCAGCTTACTACGGCTCTAAGCATGATTATTAAGCTGCCGCAGATAGTTCTATTAGGCGTTTGGGGCAGGATTAGCGACAAGCGCGGACACGCTTTCGCGCTAAAGGCGTCGATTTGGTTCTTTGCCGGCGAGACGTTACTAATGGTATTCGCAACGTCAAACAGCTATCAAGTCTTCATACCCGCCGCTTTCATATTCGCCGCTATCGCAAACGCAGGATTTGTTGTAGCCGTCTTCAATAGGCGGTACGAGCTCATGCCCGAAGCCAATCGCATCATATACGACAATTTCTACACCGCCGCAATAGGCGTAGCGACTATATTGGGGCCCTTGCTCGGCGGCGTTATCAAGAGCGGGCTTGAGTCGAACGCCGCGCTTGCTAGCGCGATGCAATTCCCGGGCATCCGTTTACTCTATATTGTTTCGACGCTTGGTATACTGCTGCTACAAGTCGTATTTTCGCGCGTCCAAAGAGGCGTTGAAAAAACCGACAGCGTTACTAATCTCTAAGCTCTATTTTCTCTTTCCTAAAAGCCATCTTCAAAAGCACGGGCGTTATTAGCGTCGTTATAATGACGACGACTATTACGCCTGAAAATAAGCTCGAATCCATAATACCCGCCGCTATTCCCTTTGTCGCAACTATGATCGCAACCTCCCCGCGCGAAATCATGCCCACGCCGACTTGTATGCTCTCTTCCCTTGTGAATTTGTTTAGCAGCGCGCCTATACCGCAGCCGACAAATTTTGTCGCCGCCGCCACTACGAGCAGCAGCACGATAAACAATACGGTTTCCCCCGTGATGCCATCAAACGACGTCATAAGTCCGACGCTCACGAAGAATATCGGCGAAAAAAACATATATGACAACACGATATTCTTTTCTTCGATATATTCTTCCGCGTTACAATTACATAGTACTAACCCCGCTATATAGGCACCTGTTATATCGGCGACTCCAAATTGTTCTGCTAAATAAGCCAATAAAAAGCAGAACGCTAGGGCAAAAATTGATAAGCGCCGCTTACGGCCAAGCTTTACGCTTAGAAATTGAAATAGCTTATAGGCTCCGAATCCACAGGCGAGGGCAAGGGCGAAAAAGCCTACGATTTTCAGCAACGTAAGCCCTATGGCGGCGGCAACGGGCGCGCCGCCTTCCGTCCCCATGCCCATGATAACGGAAAGAATAATGATCCCCAGTATATCGTCTATCACAGCCGCGCCCAAGATAGCCGTCCCGGCCTTAGTTTTCAGCTTGCCCATTTCCTGAAGCGCTTCGACGGTTATGCTGACCGACGTCGCTGTTAATATTACGCCGATGAATATACTTTTTAAGATATCCTGTCCGAAAAAGTGCGCGAGCGCGAAGCCGCCCGCAAGCGGTACAACCACGCCTATAGCCGCGATGATCAGCGACGCCTTTAGAGAGCCGCGAAGCTGTTTGAAATCGGTTTCCAAGCCCGCAGAAAACATTAGCAGGATTACTCCTACCTCCGCCAGCGTCGTTATCACGTCGCTCTTAACGACAAGCTTCAATACGGCAGGCCCCAACAAAATACCTGCAAAGAGCGCCCCCACAACTTGGGGCAAATGAATTTTCCGTGAAAACAAGCCGAATATTTTTGTTGCGAGAAGGATAAGCGTAAGCTCGAATAAGAAAAAAGAATCCATAGCCTGGCCTCCATGAAGATTATGTCATTTGCTGTCAATATTCTTTTCGCCGTTTAAATCCAAATTCCTCCATATCTGTGTTTAATGAGCGCAAAACAGCGCCTGCTGCTTTCAGCCGGCGCTGTTTGTGTAATGTAGGGATGCCCTGTGTGGCATCCTGTAACACGGATTTCACGTATCACAGGCGGGCGAACAATGTTCGCCCCTACAGGATTAGAATCCTCCTAGTACTTACCGAAATTCCCGCTGTTTTGGCCCGAGAAATCTTCTTCTGCGGCCGGGAGGCGCTTTGGCGCGGAACCGCCTTTTAACGAGGCGCGCTTCTGGCCGCTGTCGTTTTTCAGCTTGAACTGCGATATCAGCTCACGCAGCATGGCGGACTGGCTGGACATCTCTTCCGAAGCCGCCGCAGATTCCTCCGCCGTCGCGCTGTTTGATTGTACGACCTTAGCGACCTGATCTATACCGGTATTGATTTGCGAGATGCTTGAAGACTGTTCCTCCGAAGCTCTCGCTATCTCTGTTATCAGCGCCGTCGACTGGTTGATGCCCGATACGATTTCAGATAGACTTTGCGCCGTCTCTCCTGCGATATTCACGCCGTGCTGCGCCTTTTGCATAGAGTCTTCTATCAGGCTTTCGGTATCCTTCGCCGCTTGTGCGCTCTTCGCCGAAAGATTCCGGACTTCTTCGGCTACGACCGCGAAGCCCTTGCC
>DBDD01000267.1:0-2478 GCA_002293365.1 Christensenella sp. UBA941
TTTTATATGGCTCGCGCCAGTTCGCTTTATGAGGCCAATGAGCACTATTCGCATATCTGCGTATTTTGCGCAAACGACCACTACGAGGCGATGAAAATGCGGTTCAAGGATGAACGCTTGGCGCTCATCCTGACCTGTTCCTCAATCGGCCTATATTTTTCGGATGAGCTTTATGAAGCGACTCGTGAAAATGGGGAGATTCGGTTTGGCGATTATATCAAGAAGCTTAACATGCACCAGTTCCGAAAGAAGAACTTCGGAACCTATGTAATTAGTCTTCTCAAGGAGCTCAATAACTCAAAAGAAGAATTCATAGACGAGCGCGAATCGCAATGGGCCGTGGGAGAGCAGCGGAACAAGAACGAGATTATTAGCATTATTGGCTACGATCCGTTTGAGAACTATACAAATATTGACCGGCGCTTTCTGTTTAATGAGCTGATTAAGTACATAGACGAGGATACCGCGGACGATACGTATAAGCTATCCCAAATCATTCAGATCGTCAATAACAATAACCAAATCAGAGGGTACGATCTCACGATATCCCGGCTCGATCCGATCAAGGACAGCGAGGTTATCCGTAACCTCGGCACGATCAAGACCGGCTTGGTTACAGCCAACGACAAGATAGCGAAAGAGAACGAAATCTCCGTAAAGAACCGCTCAAATAAGGAGCTTGGCAAGTCTACGCTCGGCTATTTACAGCGCGATCTCCGGGAGAAAAACTTTTCGGCTGCTGAGAGCAACTACTACGATCAGCTCCGTTCTGCCGGGAGCCAATGGGCAGCGGACATGTCGCATAAAGCAATTCTCTCAAACGCCATGTTCGACGAAAACGACCGGCAGGAGATATTCGAGATTCAGCGCAAGAAGCTCACCGATATCCAAGCCCAGCTTGACGATGCTCTTGAAAAGAACCGGCTGCTCACCATCGAAAATAATAACCTGCGGGAGCAGCTTGACTGGGGATCAAGCGATGGCTAAAAGAAAAATTCCTTTCACTGATGCAAAGCGTAAAATCTACGAACTCGACGCGGAGATGGTCGCGTATTACCGGCGAAATCCCTGTATAGCCTGCGAAGACCTATTGGGAATCAAGTTGCTGGACAGCCAAAAATATATCCTGCAACAGAGCTGGAATACTCCGCACGTCCTGTGGTGTTGCAGCCGTGACTTCGGCAAGTCCTTCCTTGGCGCTATCCTCATGATCCTAACGGCTATTTTGTTCGAGAATCAGGCGATTTACATTGTTTCGAGCGTAGGTAATCAAAGCAAAGAGACGTTTACAAAGCTCGAAGAAATTGTCCTGCGGCTCGGCAAAACAGCCGCCTCGATTAGATCGCTAAAGGACATCGTTGAGGGCGAAGTCGTGAAAAGCCCGACAAATAAGACGGGCTTCTCGCACAACCCGATGGGCTATCACGTTAAGTTTTGGAATGGCTCGGAAATATTCACGCTGAACGGCAATCCCGACAACAACCGAAGCCGGCGCGCAAGCATGGTGTTCTTCGATGAAGCCGCCTTTTGCAGCGACGAATTGATTAGCGTCTGTGAGGCGTTTGCAGCCCAAGACAGCGACTTTGTGACCTCGGTTGAGGAAGATTATGACCCTGAGACTGAGCCGCGCAGAAGGCCGACACAGCTCGTATATGCGTCGTCCCAATCCGAGATGGACAAGATGTTTTATAAGCATTATCGAACGTTTGCAAAAGCTATGCTGGCCGGAGATCGTAATTATTTCGTGTGCGATATGATCTGCGAAACCGCGATCCAAACGTATATGAATGGTCGCCCCTATAAGGCGCTGCTGACGAAAGACAAAGTTGAAACCGCGCTTAAAGCCAACAAAGAGAAAGCCTTACGCGAGTATTACAACAAGCCTGAGCAGGATGGCGGCGCGAACCAGATCGTGAAATGGGGTACGATACGGAGGAACGAGAGATTTCATTTGCCGCAGCTCTACCATGAGCCTAATAGCCGAATAGTCCTTGCTTTCGACCCAGCCCGAACGATAGACAATTCGATCCTCAGCGCTATGAAGTTAATCGAAGACCCGGAATTAGGGCTGTGCGGCATGATTGTCAACTGCGTCAATATGGTCGATACCGCCACAAAACGGAAATTCAAGCTCGATTCTGTGCGGCAAATATCCGAATTGCAGCAGACGCTTTTGAATTACAACGGCCAGTCGCCGGACTATGAACACATCTCCATGTTGTTGATAGATCAAGGCGCAGGCGGCGGCGGCACAAGCACATACGCTGACGGCCTTCTCGCCAACTGGAATGATCGCGCCGGCAAAGAACATCGCGGCTTAATCGACAAGTCCCATGAAATCTACGAGGGCTTTGATCGGCGTTATCCTGACGCCGTGGACAAGCTTCGGCTTATCAGCCCTCGTAAATACAGGACGCAGATGGTGGACGAATTTATCGAGCTGATGAACCTCGGCGTTATCTGGTTCCCCTATGAATA
>DBDD01000267.1:2487-5163 GCA_002293365.1 Christensenella sp. UBA941
AGGAACCGCGAACTCAACGAAGAAGAACAATTGGCTCTTGTGAACATCGATCTTATGAAAAAAGAGATCACAAGTATTTATAAGTTTGAAAACCAAGAGCGCACGTCGCGCACCTATGCTCTATCCAAAGACAAAGAGAACAAGATGCACGACGATAGATTTTATACGGCGATAATGCTGGCTCATTATCTCTATGAACTTAGGCGCGGCCATATTACGCGGCGTCCAAAGCCGGTTTTTATCCCGGACGAAATATTTGAATTCCGAGCGCCTAAGCTGCGCTCATCGTAAAGGCAGGTGAAATGATTGGCTGAACAAATAGCGCCTAAAGCAGCGGAAAACATCAACTTTTCGGCGTTTCTCAACTATTCCAAGCTCGGCAAGCTAATCCTGCGCGATCTTCAAGAAACCAATCCGATGTCGAAGCAGGTTTCTAAATACACCAAGGAAAAGATCGCTGAGTATTTGGCGAATCCGGCGAAAAATGAAAAGGAGCTGCGCGAAGCTTGCACGTACATCTATAACGCAAGCAGCCATTTTAGGCGCTTAATCAATTATTTCGCCAAGATGCCGACATACGCTTACGTCATCATGCCGTACAAGCTCGACACTCAGAAGGTCAACGACAAGACCTTCCGCAGCAGCTATCGGAAGGCTCTGGACTTGTTGGAGGTCATGAACCTAAAGCATGAGTTTATCAAGGTGCTTACTACGGCCTTCCGCGAAGACGTTTATTTCGGCTACGAGTATTCGACCAGCGACAGCTTTTTTATCCAGACGCTGGACGCGCAATACTGCAAGCTCTCATCTATTGAAGACGGCTGCTATTGCTTTGCGTTCGACTTCTCTTTTTTCAAAGGCAAGGAATCGCTCTTGACGATGTACGCGCCTGAATTTACTACGAAGTTCAACGTCTATAAAGGCGACTCGAAGCAGCGCTGGCAGGAACTCGATCCAAAGCGCACGATATGCATCAAAATCCAAGAGGACTTGCCTTATTGTGTGCCGCCGTTCTCCGGCGTCTTGCCTGAAATCTACGACATTGAGGACTACAAAGGCTTAATGAAGGCCAAGACCGAGACGGGCAATTATAAAATGCTGGCGCTGCAAATCCCGGTAGAAGACGGCGAGATCAAGATGGACTTGGAGCTTGCCAAGAGCTTCTATCGCGCGCTCGGCCAAGAGCTGCCGGAGAATATCGGCGCTGTGCTTACGCCCATGAAGATCGAATCTTTCGATTTTGAGAAGTCCGGCAGCACACAGGACTTAGACGCCGTACACCGCGCGGAATCGCAGTTTTGGTCGTCGGCTGGCACGAGCAGCTATCTATTCGCTGGCGGCGATAATCCCAGCTCATCCACTTTATCTATCTCGATAAATACGGACGCCGAGATCATATACGCCGTATTGCGGCAGCTCGAACGCTGGGTGAACCGCAAGCTGAAATCGCTTCCGGGCGCCTTCAAATTCAAAGTTCATTTTCTCGATATGACGGTTTACAACGCCGAAAAGGTAGCAAATTCGCTTCTAAAGGCCGCGCAATCCTCACTGCCGACGAAGATGGCCGCTGCCGCCGCGATAGGGATGTCGCCGGCAGACTTCGATGCCATGAGTTATCTTGAAAACACAATGCTCAAGCTGCATGAAAACCTCGTGCCGCTTTCAACCTCGTATACTCAGTCCGGCGCAAACGATCCCGGTCGTCCGACTAACGAAAGCAAGGGCGAGGATTTAAGCGATTCCGGCGAACAAACCCAAGAGAACGACAGCAATGAAACGGAATAATCGGAGGACGGAATATTGGCAGTAATCATAGGTCATGCCAGAATGGACGAAAACGGCAGGTCGAAGGGTGGCGAGGCCGGGGATCAAACCGGCTTAGAGCTATGCACCCAAGCTTGGTATCCTCATAGGCTGCGCTGGATCGTCCTGCGGCCAAAAGACCGAAAAAAGGCCGTTAAGATCGCTTGGAATATGAAAGCGGCCTGTGAAAATCCGAATATCGGATACGACCAATCTCAAAATAAAACGCTGTACCGCATGGCCGAGCCGCTGGGTTTCGATTGTTCTAAAGTTACTACGCCCACAGAAACCGACTGTGCGCGGCTCGTGCGCGTTTGCTGCGCCTATGCCGGTATTATGGCCGAAGATTTTTACACGGCTACGGAACCCGCNNGCGCTCATGGCGACGGGGCAGTTTATGCAGCTCACCAGCGCGATGCATTGCGAATCGTCTGATTATCTGCGTGTTGGCGATATCCTCGTTACTTCAACCAAAGGACACACCGCCGTTGTTTTGACGGATGGGCCATTAGCATACGAGGACGAGGAGCTTGGTACGCGGATTCTGCGGCTTGAAACGCCCTCCATGAAGGGGAGTGACGTGCGCCGCCTGCAAACGCTGCTGATTAGCTGGGGCTACGCCTGCGGCAAGTGGGGCGCGGATGGTGATTACGGTTTTGATACGGTGAACGCGGTATGCGCGTGGCAGCAAAAGAACCGCTTACCAGCGGACGGAGTAATCGACGCGGATGATATCAAGCGGATTCGGGCGCTTCAGAACCCACAAGCCGTTGATACGGGCGTTTCTGTACCGCCAATAGCTCCTGTCGCTCCTACAGAGAAGATCGTCACGGTGAAAATTGCGGCACTCAATATTCGGACGGCGCCATCGCT
>DBDD01000267.1:5266-5931 GCA_002293365.1 Christensenella sp. UBA941
TTCCGATAGAGGAATAGTCAGCAGTTGAGGGGCTGCTTCACGCGGCCCCTCGGACTATCTCGGCAGATTCTTTATATGCTGTCGTATATCCATCGCACCGTGCCAAATAGCGTGAATTTGAATCACATGAGTTTCTTCAATGATTTTATAAAACAAAAGATAGTCGAAAACAAATGCTCGCCTATATTTTACGTTATCTGGATATTCAACGAAAGCGTATGGCATATTCCTCAAGATGTCCAGTATTCTAGTCAATTCCTCAAAGAATTTAGCGGGGGCGCTTTCGGAAAATTGGGATAAATGTTCGTCAATGGCCTGTAAGTCTAGTTCGGCGTCGGGAAGGAAGTCGATTCTATACTTGTTGTCCATACTTGCTCCTGTACGGCCCCATTACTTCATCCTCTGTGCGCCACTTGGTATCTGGATTGCTGGCTGTTTTCTCTCGTTCGCCAAGCTGCTCTAATATCCACTGTTGATGCTTCGTCTGAGCCTCGGTATCGGCGATCTCAAAAGGTATCCGCTTTTCCATGACAACCTTGTTGGCAAACAGGCTGAAAATTGCGTTTGTGGAAATACCGATTTTACGGCAAAATGCGTCAAGCTGCTGCTTAACTTCTTCATCCAGCCGAACGCTGAACGTAGTTGTCGCCATGCTTAAATGCCCC
>DBDD01000353.1 GCA_002293365.1 Christensenella sp. UBA941
TCCGCCTTCTGCGGCCCCTGCTTCGGCGCGGGCGATACCCCCGCGAACAACGCGCTCTCCATCCGCCACGCGACGCGCAACTTCGCCAACCGCGAGGGCAGTAAGCCCGCCGACGGACAAATTTCCGCCGTGGCGCTTATGGACGCGCGCTCCATCGCCGCGACAGCCGCGAACGGCGGCGTATTGACCGCCGCAACGGATATCGAGTACGAAGTTACGGAAATCCCGTACGTTTACGATGGCAGCGTATACGAGAAGCGCGTTTACAACGGCTACGGCAATCCCAAGCCCTCGGAAGATCTGCGCTTCGGCCCGAATATCAAGGACTGGCCGCGCATGCACGCGCTGGAAGATGACTTGCTGTTGAAGCTCTGCGCCGTTATACAGGACGAGGTTACGACGACGGACGAGCTGATCCCCTCCGGCGAAACGTCCTCCTACCGCTCCAACCCGATCAAGCTCTCGGAGTTCGCGCTCTCGCGCCGCTACCCGCAGTATGTGGAGAGCTCCAAAAAAGTCCTTGCGATGGAACAGCTCCGCGAGCAAGGCGGTATATCCTTCGAGGCGGCGGAAGCGCTCGAAAAGCTGGGCGGTGATATTGCGCACGCCACGATCGGCTCGTGCATATTCGCCCGCAAGCCCGGCGACGGCTCCGCCCGCGAGCAAGCCGCATCATGCCAGAAGGTGCTGGGCGGCTTCGCGAATATATGCTACGAGTACGCGACGAAGCGCTACCGCTCCAATTGCATCAACTGGGGCATCGTGCCGTTTACGATCGGCAAGGACGTTCCGTTCGACTACGCCGACGGCGACTATATCTTCGTGCCGGGCGTACGCGAAGCCATAGGTTCGGGCAAGGAGAGCATTCCTGCCAAGGCGCTGCGCGCGGATGGCGGCGTAGATGAAATCACGCTCCACTTGTCGGGGCTGACAGATAAGGAAAAGTTGATTTTGCAGGACGGCTGCCTGATGAACTACTACGCCGCGAAGCACGAATAACGCTTATTTGGGCGGGTTCCAAACCCGCCCGCGACCCCAAATCGACCCAAAATTGTAGGGGCAGACCTTGTGTCTGCCCTTGGGACAGACGAAAACCGCATGATAAACAGGGCAAACACAAGGTTTGCCCCTACAGCGCGGGATAGTTATCAAAACAATATTTCATAATAAGGAGTATGCAATAATGACCAAAATCCCCATGACAACCCCCCTGGTCGAGATGGACGGCGACGAAATGACCCGCATTCTCTGGCAGATGATCAAGGACGAGCTGATCCTGCCGTTTGTGGATCTGAAAACGGAATATTACGACCTCGGCCTTTTACACCGCAACGAAACGCAGGATCAGGTTACTGTAGACGCCGCGAACGCGACGAAGAAATACGGCGTGGCCGTAAAATGCGCGACGATTACGCCCAACAAGCAGCGCATGGAGGAATACCCGCAGCTGACGCAGATGTGGAAAAGCCCGAACGGCACGATCCGCTCCCTACTCGACGGCACCGTCTTCCGCGCGCCCATCCTTATCAGCACGATCAAGCCTGTCGTAAAAAACTGGACAAAGCCCATCACCATCGCCCGTCACGCCTATGGCGACGTATACAAGAGCATAGATTTCCAAACGGACGAGCCTGGTGAATGCACGATGACGTTCAAGGGCGTCAGCGGCAAGGAGACGACCCTGAGCGTGCAAAAGGTGGACGGCGCGGCAGTTTGGCAAGGCGCGCACAATAAAGAGAGCTCGATCCGCTCCTTTGCGCATGCGTGCTTCCAATACGCGACGAGCACAAAGCAGAGCCTGTGGTTTTCGACGAAGGATACGATTGCCAAGGTTTACGACGGCTACTTCAAGCAGATATTCGAGGAAGTCTTCGAAGATTACAAGGCCGAGTTCGATAAGCTGGGCATCGAGTATTTCTATACGCTGATAGACGACGCCGTGGCCCGAGTAATCCGCTCCGAGGGCGGGTATATCTGGGCTTGCAAGAACTACGACGGCGACGTTATGAGCGACATGGTTTCGACCGCGTTCGGCTCCCTAGCGATGATGACCTCCGTGCTCTGTACGCCGGACGGCAACTTCGAATACGAGGCGGCGCACGGCACGGTTACTCGCCACTATTATCAGTATCTCGACGGGAAAGAAACCTCCACGAACCCGATAGCGACGATATTCGCGTGGTCCGGGGCTCTTAGCAAGCGCGGCGAAAAGGACGGCAACGACGCGTTGGTGAAATTCGGTCAGGCGCTGGAAAAAGCGTCTCTGGACGTGCTGGAAAGCGGCGTCATGACGAAAGACCTCGTCGGCCTCGTCGCCGAGGGCGTAGAGGCGAAAAGCGTATCCTCAAAGGACTTCATCGCGGCAATCCGGCAAAGGCTTGGCGCGCTGATTAATCGCTAATCTTGTAGGGGCGAACATTGTTCGCCCGCGACCCAAAATCAGGACATTCAAATTAATCGCATAACTCAAAACCTCCCCCGGCTATTCGCCGGGGGAGGTTTTCTCGTGGGGGGAGATTATTGGCTTGTCTTTGCGCTTACGCGTTCTGCGGCAGAACCGCGTTCTGGTCTTCGTCGTCCTCGTCGTCTTCGCGCTTCTTCTTGGAGAGGAACGCCACCACGATCTGGATGATCGCGCCTATCGCGTGGAACCACGTCCAGCGGTCCGTGATGACCATCGGGTTGCGCATGTCTTCGGTCAGGATGAAGAGTATGATCGCCGCAAGCGTCATAACCACGCTCATTATCCGCCAGAAGCCCTTGCGCTTCAGCTTGCCGTCCTCTTCCTCTTCCTCGTCTTCGTCATTGGAGATTGACGCGGAGGCCACTTCGTAGCTCGCCTGGGCCTGTTCCTCGTCGTCCACCTCGCGCTCCTTCTTGTTCTTGAAGTATAGCACGAGCAGTACCAGCATGATTATGCCCGTCAGAATCGTGAGCAGCAGGTTCAGCAGCG
>DBDD01000179.1 GCA_002293365.1 Christensenella sp. UBA941
CGCTCTACCCAGCTATACCAGTGTAAGCCCTCCGTTCCCGAAAGCGGCGTCGCGTTATACTTAGAAAGCACGCCGCCCGCGCCGTTGTCACTGGATAGATAGATATCAACCCACAAACCGCTTGAAAGATAGACCATCCCCTCCGGCGTGCACCTTGGCCTGTGCGAAAGCGTCCAAACGCTGCGCGGCACGATGCCGTCGTAGACGTTGCTTTCCCAGCCGCTCCCGCGCGCTTGCCCCGAAGTGTTCACGGGCTGCATGGCGGCGTTTACGCGCCGGTTCTTGCCGAAGTGAAAGCCGCCGATTTTATGGCAGTTGCTTGGATCGAAGCCAATTGGCGTGTTTGCATCGAGCGATATCTTGAACGTGTCCGGCTCGCAAAGGTAGACATAGTAATCCTTGCCCATCTCGAAAGCCGATCCAATATCCAGGTCGGCGGCGGTCAGCTCGCTCGGCGTAACGTCGAAGCCGATACGCGTATCGACGCGCAGTGTAGCGTCGCCTGTGGCTGTTATGTCGTAGGCGGTTACGCCGCCGGAAGGAGCGGGCCTTTTCCATATAGCGCCGAGCGGCGCGGCGGCATCCCTGGTCAATACGTCGCCGTCGTTTCCCCCGTCGGGCAATTCCGCGTCTTGGCCCGGGTCGCCTGTATCGCCCTTTTCGCCTTTCTCGCCTGTTTCGCCCTTATCACCCTTATTGCCTTTCGCCCCAGTTGCGCCTGTGTCGCCCGTATCGCCCTTCTCGCCTTGCGGCCCCGGCTCTCCTTGCGGGCCTTGTTCGCCTTGTGGCCCAGTCTCGCCTTGCGGCCCTTGCTCTCCCGCATCTCCCTTAGCGCCCTGTAGTTGCCCTTGATCCATCCAGTCGAGCAATACGCCGTCCCACATGAAGACGTTGTAAGGCTTTGCTGTCCCGATATTGTACATGTCGCCGGGGTTGGGGTCAGTAATCGCCGCTTCGAGCAACGCAAGCGTGTCGTAGGTTCCGAGTATTGTCAGCCCGGTTCCGACATCACCTTTCGGCCCAGCCGGCCCTTGCTCACCTTGCGGCCCAACCGGCCCAACATCGCCTTGCGGGCCTTTGATGTTTCCAAGTAAAATTTCCATATCTGCCTCCAATCAAGCCGCTATATAATATAGATTGCCTGTATCAGCGTCGAATCGTAACGGACTATCGGCCCCGTCGGCAACAAACGCCATTAAGTCGCCATTATCCTTCACGTATACCGCGAAGAATCCGTTAAGTGAAGTCATGATACCGGGCGGGCCCGTATCCCCTGTTGCTCCTGTCTGCCCTTGCGGCCCTTCCGGCCCCGTATCGCCTTGCGGGCCTTGCTCGCCTTGCTGCCCCTGTTCTCCTTGCGGGCCTTGCTCTCCCTGCGGCCCCTGTTCGCCTTTCGGGCCGGTCGAGCCGGTATCGCCCTTATCGCCTTTGTCGCCTTTCGGCCCCTGTGGCCCGGTTGGGCCTTGCGGGCCCGTATCGCCCCGGAAGGCGTCGTTTTCGTAATCCTCGCGTATTTGGTTGTATAGTTCGGCGCGCGTGATCTCAGCATCCTCGCGCGCGTCCTCGTTCGCTTCACGCTGCTCTTCCGCCGCCCCGATTTCATTATTGAGCGCGTCCACCCGGTTCATCGCGTCCGTCAGCGCGGAAAATTCGTTCGATGATGTAATCTCGTCTTCACCGAAAAGCGTCTCGCCGACGTAAATATCAAAGAGCGGGCTGAACAGCACTTCATTGTCGGAGCCGATGATAGCCAGCTCGCATTTCACGATACCGGCTACGGCAAGCATTTGTTGTGTAAGCGCGCGCTGGATTGTGTTGTTGGAAATAATACAGTCAGAATAAACAAGCGTTTCGTCGGGCTTTATGGCGCGAAGAATAACGGTCATATCGTCCGAAAGCTGATAGGGTACGGAATCATTGAAGAGGTACGCTGAAATTTGGCGCGACTTCACGTCGCCCTTCTTTACGTATATCTGGGCTTGGCTTCCCGGTTTACCGGCATCCAGACGGATTCTATATATAATCGGCTGCATAGCGCTCCTCCTCTTCGGTTAAGCATAGCAAAAACGGGAAGATGATTTCTCCCCGTCGTTTAACTATTATTTTTTCTTTCTATCCGATTCAACCCACCCCGCAATAAGGTCTTCGGAATAATACTGTTCGAAAGTGCGCTTGCCGTCTTCCATCTTGTAGAGTTCAAGACTGCCAAGGAGCCGAGTAATTTCATCTATCCCTTGTTGGTCGCCCGCCTTGGATAGCTCAATAACCTTATCCCTGTATTTGCCCGTAATGCTCTTCTTTATACTTGTTTCATCGCGTCCTAGCTCCTTAAGCTTGTTTATATGCTCGTTCGCCGCCACCGTATCGCCGGTTGCAACCGCGCTGTCCAGGGCTTTCGACTGTGCGTCGATAGGCCACGCCTTAACGGTATCCTCCTTCATTCCAAGCTCCTCAACGAGCAATTTTTCAATGCTCGCCGCCTTCGCCATATCGCCCGAGGTCGCTGCCTCGATATATTCATCCTTATAGGTATCCGTGGCGATACCGCTAAGATAATCCTCCTTGGATTGCGGCATGTTCATCCAGTAGGTCTTATCCTCCGGTATGCTGTCCTTAATGGCGTCGAGCGCCGCCGTGTCCCCGCTCTCCGCCCGGCGGATAGCCTCCGCGATAGTGTCTTCCGAATAAGCCTCCGGCTCCCACGGCTTAACCTCTGTGATTTCCGCCTTGTTCGCCCGGCTGATATAAGTGTTGACGGCGCCCAATACGCTGGCTTCGCTGAACCCCTGTTTAACGATTTCGTTGAATAGCGCCTTATAAGCGTTGTGATCCCACGTGCCACCCATGTCGGGCCGCATGGCGGCAAGTTGGGCAATGCGCGGGTCGTGCTCGATAAGCGCGTCCCGCACTCCTTGCATAATCCTGTTATTTATCTCCTGTTCCTCGTTGCTGTATTTCGTCCCGGATTTCGCGATGTTCTTGGCGATTTTTTCGCGCAGCTCCGATTCCAATACCGCCGCCTTCTCTGCGTCGCCGTTTACAAGCGCCTTGTGGATGGATTCATACCCCTTCTTTAGCGTCGCCGTTTCGCTCTCCCATTGTATTTTGTTGGGAGAAATGGCGTTATAAAGCCCGACGACGTCCCGCATCAGGTTACCCGCCGGTATTCCGGTAATGCCGGATAGCGCGCCCGCACTCTGGTATATCATCTTATATAGGCTGCTCCTGCTGTCGCCGGATAAATACTTGATCCACGCCCCAGCGACGTTTGCAAGCCGCTCGATGGATTGCATGTCCATCCTGGCGACGGAGAAGCCTTCGAGTATGGAGAGTATATCCCGCGCGCCGGGTATCATGCCAAGAGGGTGAAGCGCGGCCCCGGCGTTGCTGAAAATAACGTCCTGAAAGCTTCCGCCCTTCCCGATAAACGCGCTCATGTACTTTTCCAGCCAGGTCTTCTCTTCGTCGTCGTCGCGGAAGGCATCCGCCACAGCCGCAGCAGCCGCCGCCGCGACGCTGGAAGCAACGAACGTAACGCCCGCGCGCGCGAGCTTCCGCCTGCTGTCTGTGCTCCATTTCTGGTAGGCGTTGTCTATGGCGGTACGCAGCATGTTATAGCTCTTGGTCGGCTCCGCCATAAAGGCGGTTACGAGCTTCTGCCCGCTGTCCTGGCTTCTCATAATCTCGGAGCGGTGGAATACGCTGTCGACCACCTGCGTCCGGTCGATGATCTCGGACAGGCGTTTGCCCACTGCGATATTGTATTCCTCGCTCCCGCGCTTCAGTTCGGGATGACGGTCGCGCGTCTCCAGCTCCACGGCCCCCCAAAGCGCGCCCCAGGTGATTTTGTCCGCCCACCCGGCCGGGGCCAGCAATACCCCGCGCACCTTATCGAGCCCCTTCTTGTCGCCGACAATGATTTCGCGCATGGATTGCCCGGTGCGAACGTCATAAAAGCCCCAGTCCTTCCATTGCGCGATGGGGGAGTATTTCAAAGCCTTCTGTACGCCGTCCTTCACGAAACCGCCGCCCGCAAGGTATTTCGGGCTAATCATGTTCGCCGCCCGGAGGTATGCCGTCGGCTGCTGCAAAACAACGCGCACATTCGCGCCCACGGCGGATACCTTAGCGTTGCGTAAAAGCTTCTCCATCCAGCCGAGCCCGATGTTCGACGAGCTCGTCCCATTTATGGCGACGATGAAGTTAATGAAATACTGCTGCCCGCGCTTGCCGACGAGCCTTTCGATGCTCTGTTTAACGCTGACTCCCCCGTCGGTGTAGTTATACCATTTCATGGCGTCGGAAAGAGGAATAACAAAAGCGTTATAAGAGCTCATTGTATCCACATGGCGGACGAATGTATCGAAGATATCGCCCAAAAGCAGCGCGTTATTCGCCCCTTCGACGGTCGCCTTAGTCGAGCCGGTGTTTTTAAGGGTCCATATGTCTGCGGTACTATTGCCGTCCTTGTTCAGCGTGCGCGTATAGTTGCTGTCGCTCCGTATGGGCCAGTAATTCCTTTCCCGGAATTTCTTATACCCCCAAAGCGTCATGGATACATAGTTGCCCCATTGCGAAACGTCGTTTCCAAGGAATTTCTGCATAGCCTCGGCGATTTGTATTTCCTTTTTCGTAAGCGTGGAGGTAATGCGCTCCACGTCCTCCTCGGTGACGAGCGCCGGCGCGTAGAATATGTTCTTGCCCTTTGAATCAAGGCGCTTGATGCCGTAGCCGTAGATGTGCCCGCGCGCCTGTTCGCGCTTGTTCAGTATATACAGCTCCATGATGTTCGCTTTGGTCAGCTCGATCTTTTCGTCGAATATCTCGAAGGTCTGCGTGGGCGCGTTCGGGCCGGAGAGCTTTTGCATATCCACGCCCTTCAAAACCTCTTTCATATACTCCATAGCGGTGTTGATGTTGCGTACCTTCGCGTCAAAGCCCACGCGCAGCGCGTTCAAGACGGATTCGCCCGCCGGGCCCAGCCGCTCGAAGAAGGAGAACGCGTCCAGCATGGATATATCAATCTTCGTGCTCGGCTTTTTCGCGTTCATCTCCGCGATGGACGCATCGCCCAGGCGCGTCGTTGTCTGATACCGCTCGTTCGCGTGGGTGGCGTTCGCGTTCACGATCATATGCTTAACCCGGTCCAGCAGGCCGTCCAGCTCCTTCAGCTGGCGTACGCTCATGTTGTAGACGGAGCCGACGCTTTCGCTCCGCTCGATGAACACGTCGATATCGTTCACGATATCCGGGTCAACGTCGATCATGGAATTAGCGTAGGCCTTGTCGGCGCCGTCCTCCGCCTTGGATAGCTCCTTGCTAAGCGCGCGCATTTTCGTGCTCCAAAGCACGGAAGCGCCGATCTCCTTGCCGTTATGATATTTCGTAAAGTCCAGCGCCTGAACCAATCCGCCGACAACCTCGCGCAGCGCGTCGGGCATATGCTTCTTGTCCGAAGGCCGCGTGAGCCGTATATACAGATCCTTCGCGTTGCGAAATATCCTGTCCAAGTATTTCTCCGCCGCGTCGCGCCCGGCGCGTTCAACCTCCCGCCAGTCCGATACGCGCGCCTGCCGTTCAAGCAACGCCAAATGGTCCTTTCCCTTCAGTTTAAAGAATTCATCCCTAACCTTGATCCTCTCTGCAGGGGTAGCCGCCTCGTTATATCGGCGTTCCAGCTCCTGCCGCCGGGCGAACGCGCTCTGCTGAATGCTCTTAAGCCGCGCCTCCATCTGCTCCTTGGCGTAGGCGCGCGATTTGACAAGGCTCCCCCGTATCTCGGGGGAGTTGGCGTATTCCGCGAACGCGGTCAAAAACGCGTCGACCGCCGCGCCGTCCAGGTCGTAGCCGTATTCGTTCTGGTAATATACGCTCTTCTTTAGGCTTTGGGCCGCGTTATAGAGGACGGCGGGTTGGTCGCCTTCGTTCGTATCCGGGGGAAAGAGGTCGGGCCGCATTGATGATAGCTCCTGCCAAGCCTTGTCCAGAGGCACGCCGTTTTTATTGACGATTTTCACCTTGCCAAAAAGGGAATTACGAAATGCCCGGAAGCTGCCGTTGGCGTATTCCGCCTCCTGCCGCTGTGTGTCGCTTAATACAATAGGAGTATTCTTCATGTATTCGCGGGCGTTCGCGTCGGCGTCGAATGCGATTTGGTCGAACGAGCGTGCGTTTTCCAGCACGGGCTTCATAACGGAGGCCCCGGCCTCGATGAAGTCGCGCGCCGGTATATCCGGGTTTTCGGCGTATGTGCCGATAAGCTCGGTCAGGTTCTCCGCGAAGGTAGCGGCATCGTATTTACTGCCTATACGCGTTATGAACTGGTGAGCAATTCGCTCCACTGTCTGCTTATTCAGCGCGCGCGCGCCGCTGGCAGATAATGTCTTATGCAGCTCGGTTACGATGCTTTCCGCCTCCTTGAATTTGGTATAGCGCTTGAAGGTATCCTCGGCGACGGGCGAGGGGTCTTGGAGGGAGAAGCGGAAGCGCGCAACATCGGATATAACGGGTGCCTCGCCCGTTTCAAAGTAACGTTTTATATCCCGGATGATTCTATCAGCCCTCGTACCTTCCGGGTATTCTACCGAATCCATGTTATAACCGTTCTGTGCGCTAAAATCGACGACGATTTCGCCGTTTTTGCTTTCGAAGAAGCGCCGTAGTACGGGTATTTGCTTGCTGTTGGGCTCGACGGATATATCAATGCCGTAGCTTTGAAGGCGAACATTGCCTTGGTTCATGAACTCGATAAGCCCGTCGCTATAGCCGGCGTCGTCGGGCAAGTCAAGGATATCGCTTATTTCTCGATGATCCAGCGTCCGGGAGCGCTGCCCTTCGCTAAAGTCGAGTAACGAGCCGTTCACAGTCAGATATCCGGCCAAGTCGAAGCGCGATGTCGTGCCGAAACGGCGCGCCGCCTTGGTTGCAACCGCCTTAGCCGCGTCCGCTTTTGCTTGTTCGTCAGGAACTTCTTCCAGTCCGAGTATCTTCCGTACAGCCTCAGATTGCATATCGCGAAGGAAGTTTCCTCGTGTATAAAGCGTCTTCGCGTCGTCTGCGCCCCGAACGTCAAACCCAAGGCGTTTTAGTGCCGTGCTAATCTTGCTCCAAGTGGCTTTGCTTATGGCGTCGCCGTCGTTAATTCTGATAAGCCCAGCGTCGTTTATTTCTATCTTTCCGTTCGCGATTAGCTCTTGCGTATAAGCGGCGTTGGCGTCTTTCAATGAGAATCGGTTAATATCTTTCCCATTTCCCAACGTTTCGCCCTTGTAACTCGGTATCTTTTGCAGTATACTAAACAAGGAAGACACGCCTGCGCCGGAATTCGCGCCCGCAAGGGACGGCCCGGTCTTGAACGCAGACGTGTTTTCTATTGCGATTTCGTGCAAATAAAAGTCGTCCTCATCGACCTTTTTTCGCAACACGACACCCATAAGCGCATCTTCGCCGATGTACTTTATCGGAGCAGCTACGACGACGGTATCGTAATTCCTATTTTTCCAGTTGTGCTGAATATCCAATATCTTGCCCTTTTCGATCACGCTGGGTACCGCCTTGAATGACGCCGCTTTCGCTCGTCCTATACCGTGAGCAATATCCGCTTTTACGCTCAGTCTGTCGAGTTTGATTTTGCCAACGTCGGGATTAATGGCCTCGTTGCCTATACTCTTGAAATATTCTTCTACCTGAGTTACGAGATCAATCTGCCCCTTTTGAAACTCATTCCCAGTAATAGTAGCCACAGGCTCCATATTCGCAACAGTGCGATAATTAGCCTCAATATCCTGCGTCGCGGCGAAGTTCTTGTCCAGCCGGGGAGATAGCCGTACCTCTCCGCCCGTCTCCGCCCGCTGCCGCCTATATTCCCCCGCGTCCTGCACCATGGTATCAAACGTTTCCGATATCGTCTGAAGGCTCTCGATATCGCCCTTCAGCGCGTCCATCTGCTGCCAGCTCTTATTTCCGGCTAAGCTGTTATAAATCTCGTTCAGATCGTCGATAAACTTCTTAATAAAGTCCGCGATCTTCTGGAATAACGTCCTGTCCGCCTCGAATATCTGCCGAACATAGCTTTCGTTCGTTAGTATAGCGGGCACATTATTGGCGATAACCTCGCCCCTTGCGTCCTTTTCGCTCAGCCTGAATGCTTCCATCTGATACTGGACCTCGGCGTCGAAGTCAACGCCGTTTTTTTCTAAGGCCTCCCGAACGAAGTCCGCGAACATCTCGAAGCCCTTTGGGTCGTATTCCTCTATGAAGTGGGTAAGCTCATGCACGGCGACGAACATATACCCTTCGTCTACGGCGTCGAGCGCGATGGTTATGCTGCCCGTCTCGGGGTCAAATTTGCCGTTGGCGTTCCCTCTCTCGGTCTGTATGCTGTCCACAATGGCGATTCCCACACCGAGCTTCTTGCCCAGCGCTTCAAGCCCATCGATCTGCATTAACTGCCTCGCGGAGAGTTCTTTGGGATGCACACGCCGCACGCCGGGCGTACCCTCCTGCTGGCTTCCCATACCCTCTTTAGTAAAGAGGGTGGCGCCCGCAGGCGGCGGGTGTTTTGTCGCGCGTGTTTTACTAGTTTCGTTGACATTTTTGGGCGTAGTGGGTATACTATTGTTGAACGGATCAGATTCATGCTCGGTATTGGCCGTATAGTCTGGCGGGGGCGCAAGTCCAGCATCAGGCACATGAGAGTATCCGTTCTTATTTTTATAAGCGCTTAAAACCCATATAGTTTTGCTTTTGGCGTCGGGAACCGCCTCGGCAACATAATAATAGCCGTTAACCTTCTTTGATAGCACTACGACCGGCGCAAATTTCCCGCTTGAATCCTTGTATTTCGAACTTAGAACTTGCTTGCCTTCATCGTTATATACGAGCGATGACTGATCATAGTTTTCAATAACAAACTGAATCCGCCCAATATCATCCGCCGAGGCCATGCTTTGATCCTGCTGCCCTTCCGGGCCGTGCCTCTTGTCTATATGTTCGATTCCGTCTCGCTGTATACCGTGCTTGTAGTTTGTAACATCAACTCCTGTGAGCTCCTTTATATCACTGGCAAACCGCCCAGAAGCTTCGGACATTGTAATTGGCTTTATATATTCTTTTGAACCGCTTCGAACCGCCTCGACGGCGTCGACTATTTCGCGGTTCACCGAATCTTCGTATCCCTGTACCGGCGCGGAATAACGAGCCTCCGCCCGCGCAACCGACCCGGCGTTCTGCCCGGCGGAATATGCCGCCTTCCGCGCCTCGGGCGAAAGCTGCTTTCCTGCTAAGCTTCCTGTAACGGCTTGTTCAAACGTCTTCCCATTTCGAGCTGCGTTATAGACGGCGCTAAAGCCCTTCGTGTATTCGGCAACGTCGGAGCCGTCGTATCCGCTTATAAGCGCTTGGGCCGCGCTCGTGTCGAACATGCGCGCTTGATTGTATAGCCGGTCAATGGCGGTATCGTCGATGGTGATGTCGTCCAGCGCCGCCGTCTCGCCGTCGGCAAGTTGAACGTTTACCTTCCCGTCCTCGACGGAGGCTATACCGGTAACCTCCGTATCGGCGTTGGTGTCGTTATACACGGCGGCTGAGCGGGTTGCAATCGGGTTTATGGGCGTTTGTGGCTGGGAAAGAGCGTCATTCGTCGGACGCGTCGGTTGCGCCTGTTCTGCGGCAACACCGGGGGCTGCGGCTTCATATTCCGCCCGGCGGGCAATATCATCCGGCGGCGCGGTTGTACTTGCCGCCCGTTGAGTTTGTGTGTTGTTGGAAGGCGTCGTGCCGATCCGCCCGGCGGCTCCACCGACTGTGCCAACCGCTGCGCCCGAAAGCGCGCCGCCCGCCCCGGCTAAACCGATATTAACAAGCATGTCGCCGGAGGCGCGTTTCTTTGCGGCATCTTCCGACATGCCCGCCTGTATATAGCTTTTCACGGCGTTATTATAGTTGGACATGTCGCCCATGATCGTGTTATCGGCTACTATATTGGCTATCTCGGTAGCCATTTCTTCGGAGGCTTCAATTCCTGCCTGTTTAAACGTGTTTTTTATAAAATCGCCGCGCCCTACGCCGGTTAAGCCGATGAAATGATCCAGGCTGAACTTCTCGAATATCAGCTCCGCCATGCCGCTCCAAAATCCAACGGTAAGCGCCTGCTCCTGTGTCGCGCCACGGTCAAGCGCGTCTAAGGTTGCGTTCGTCGCCGCGCCGGTTCCCATAATGACGCTTGCCGCCGTACTCGCCCACGGCCCGAAAGCTGACGAATACGCGCTGTTCGCAAGGAAATCCCCTGTCGACATGCCCGTGTTGTATAAAAACGCCGCCGCCTCGCCGCCGAGGCCCGGTAGCGCGCCCTTTATATTTTGCGAAACCGCACCCCTTGTTGTGCTGCGGAAGCGCGACGCGTCAAACATTGGATCGTTTGGATCAATCTTCGCGCCCGCAATTTGCTTACCCACGGATTTTACGAATGCCTCTCCTTCAGCGGGAGCGGCCAATACGGACAGTATACTTGCGGGTACTGGATATTCCGTCGCCGCCTTTTGTGTCAGCTCGGAGGTGAACGCCGCGCTCCGCTCCTTCAAGTAGGTATCGAGAAATCCAGTGTATTCCGAGGCGGCTTGTGGCCCATGCTTTGCTAGAATAGCGTAGAATACGTCCTCCTCCGCATCGGTTCTATATCTATGGTCGTATGGCGTATTACCGATACCTTTGGTGAGCACTGGATCAACGTTCCTTCCGCCGGTCGCTTGGCTCGCAATTCCTTCAAGCCCAAGCCCAAGCGCGAAATCGCCGGAGGAGGACGCCGCGCGGGTTTTGTCAGTTTGTATCTGCCTGCCCTGGCGCGCAAGCTCCTTGAATTCCGGCGTACCGTAGCCAATATCATTTTCATACCGGGCCTGCTGCTGTAAATATTCTGCCTGCCGGTAATCACTCTCCGCCGCTCGAACTTGTGGCGTCAATCCGCTTAATCGCTCCGTAGCGATTTTCGCGGCGTCGTTTAGCGCCTGTGCATGAGCAATATTCGCAGTACCGCCGAATATGCCGGGACGGTTGTTTACCGCATTAGCGCGCTTGACTACTTCCTCCGCGTCCGCCTGTTGCTCGCGCAGCTCGTCTAGCTGTGTGCGCCCGGCGGCAAGGTCAAGGTCTAAAAGGCGCTCCCGCTCCGCCTCTGCGTCCTCCTGTTGCTTCAAGGCTTTATCCATTCGCTGCTGCTCGTAAGTGCTCTGCGCGTCTAAAAGGCGAGAACGCGCGGCGCGCGTTTCATTCGGTATATTGATCCTATTGGCTGGGTTCAGCTCATTAAGCCAAGGCTGTCGACTAACCTCTTTCACTGGTTGCAGTCCCGGAACGTCCTCCGGCGTCAAGCTGTAGGGGTTTGCCAACTTCTTTGAACGCTCCTGATCATCAACCATCTGCCGCGCCATTGATTTCATAGCCTGTTCGAAATACACTGGGTTAAGCGGCTTAATAAGCGGCTTAATAAGCGGCTTAATACCAGGACGATTGGCGTTCAACGCGTCGAATACGGGATTACGCGCCCGCTCTGCCGCCATGCTCGTGACAATGCGTTCTTCGTCCTCGTTCTTCCTGGGCTGCGGTGTGACGCTCGCATAGTAATCAGACGCCCGAATAGGCTTTGCTGCCGAGCCCGGTGGTTTGAAACCGGCTTCGAGCTTATTAATAATGCGGTAGCGTCGCGGTCGCTTCTCTTCATTGCGTTGTTCGCGGGTATCGCGCATCCCGCGATTCCTGCGCTCGTATTTGTCTATAATCGACATAGGCTATCTCCGTCCGCTCGTATACGCGTTCAGTTCTTCCAGCATTTCATACATTGCATTCTTCTGCTTGGCTGTATAGTTTGTTCCTGCAATTGCTTGTCTGGGGTCGCGCATTCCGCCGCCGCTATTCCAGATATTAATAACAACGTTTTCGAGCTGATCGACAGTTTTACCGTCTATCATCTTGTATGGATCGACGGCCTTGGAACTGCTCTTACTACTCGAACCGCCCGAGCTTCCGCCGCTTCGCGCCTTCTGCGCGGCAAGCCCATATTCTTTCTCCCAATTCTGTTGCGCAAGCGAATCCTGCGATTGCTGGTAGGCGAACTGCTGCGCCCAATTCTGTTGCGCCAACTGGTCTTGTGACGCGCCGTAGTTGAAAGCGCGGTCGCTTTCGAAGTCGCTAACCTGGTCGCGATACACGCCGTAGCCGAAGTTACGGTTGTCTTGCCAATCCGAGACGTTATCCCGATGAGCGCCGTAATCGCGGGCATAAGCCGCGTCGTAACGGTCGGCGGCGTAACCCCTGTCGCTGTACCAATCGCCGACAGTATCGCGGTGACGCCCATAATCCGTATTATCAAGGCCCTGCAAAAGCCCCATCTGGTTGTACATTTCCTGCCCCTCGTCGCGGTACATGCCGTAGGCGGCGTCGCGAAGCTGGGGGATAACGTCGTTCAAATTCTGTAAATATCCCTGGTACGCCTGCTGTCCCGCCGTCTGCGCGTAGGAGTTGCCGTATCCGCCGGAGAGCGCCGCCGCGTTTCCCATCGTATCAAGCATCGCCATTTTGCCCTTTTGCTGATACTGCTGGGCATATTGCTGATACATGGGGTCTGAGGCGAAGTCGTAGCTGAACTTTTCGCGGTTCATTATTTTATCCAGAATACCTTGTATCTGGGTTGCATAATTACTCTGATAAGCGCCCGGCCTGCTGCCTTCAATCTGTGCGAGCCGCGCCGCCGCATCATTGACGGCTCCCGACGGCGAGTATGTCGGCGCGCTGCCGTAGTTCGGGGAATATGACGGCCTGTTTCCGTAATTGGTGAGAAAATTGACGGTAGGATTGTTGTTCGTCGGAGCTTGCGTAGAATTTGTACTCCCCGTATTCTGCCATAGGGAGGATAGAGTTTGCGTGCCGACAATGCCGTCCACTTGAAGGCCATACTTCTGCTGATAATCGCGGACGGCCTGTTGCGTCTGGCTCCCAAATATGCCATCGGTGGCGAGACTATAGCCATTCTGATTGAGCAGCTTTTGAATCTCGGAAACAGCGCTGCCGCTCTGTCCTAATTTGATATTGCCTATCGACGCCGCCATGTTAAGCCTCCTTTGCTTCCAGCTTTAAAAGCCGTTCTTCTAGCGCTACAATGCGCTGATCCTGTGCGGCTATGCGTTTTTCCTGCGCGTTCGCGCGCCGCTTTAGCGCCGTAATGTCTTTACGCGCGCGAGCCCACTGTTTCTCTATCTTTTTTAAGCGCTTGCGCTGCCTTTGCGCCTCATCAACCAAAATAACGGTAATCCTGTCGTATGCAAGTGTGAGCACTTGCTTCTTCATGCTGCAATCTTTAAACTTTCGAACAAGCTCCGGGCAGTATTTCTTAACATTATCAGCAATAAGACCAATTTGCGGCGTCTTGTCGGGATCATCAATCATGTTGTATCGCACGCACCTAAGCTTGTCGATTATGTCTTCGGAAAACGGCTTAATATTCTCTTTAAGCCTACGCATAGAGTAGCTCCCGACGGAACCGCCGGAGGAATAGAGGTATTGCGCGACACACTGGCTCCAAGCGCGCCCGCCGACGCCTACATTACCTCGTTGGTGAGAAGGCGGAATAACACTCACGTCATTGTACCCGCTGACTTGGCCGATATAGATTCCAGCTATACTTATATAGTTTGGATAGAAGAATACTTGCCCGTTTGCAGCGCTTAATGTCGTAAACGTTCCGCCAGCAGCCGATAGGTTTCCTGAGAACGTACCATTTACGCCGGATAGCGTGCCCGTAAACGTGCCGTCAGCCGCATTAAGATGCCTTACATACAGGCCGTTCACGTCAATATAGTTCGCGGATACCACTCCTGTTGTAATCAGCCCCGCATTGATGGAGCCGGTAGTAATATTGCTCCCGTTGATGGTTGTCGCGCCGGGCGTCGAAAGGCTCGTAAATGATACAAGACCGGACATATTTATTGTCTGGCTGGCAATGACGGTATTACCAGCGGTAAGCTGTATTACGCTCGAAGTCGCGCCGTTTGATACGGAGAGCGTAAGGCTATGCGCATACTGGTCTATGCGCGAGATATCGCCCATCATGTTTTGCACGGAAAGCTGAATACTGTCCGCCGTGCGCCTGATGGATGATATATTTCCCCAAGCGTCTTGCAGATCGTCGGAGAGCGCGGACGCCTTCTGATACGCCCCTTCGATGGATTCTTTAAGCTCGTCCGAAAGGTTCTCGGCTCCCAGATTATTTAGGACAAAGCGAAGCTGCTCCGTCAGCGTATAAAGGTATTCCAGTATAAGCCGACGCTGCTTTTCGCTGGACAAATCGCTTTCTTTTATATCGGGCAAGGAGAATAAATCCACTAAATCTCACTCCCTTGCTCAATAGTTTTGGTAAGGGAGTAAACGCGGCATTCGCCCGTACCCCAAAGCCGTATACGCATAGTATCGCAGCGCCTCGGAATTATCGGCACGGTGAACGAACGCTTATTCGTTATATTGATACGGTATTTTTCGGTCCATGCATCCTCGCCGTCGTATCTGATATCAACGTGAATCAGCGCATTATCCTCGACCTCAATGCGGAGTTGCAACTTTGAAATATACTTATTGTCCGGGCTGTTCATGCCGATATCGCCCGTCTCGGCATACCACGTTACCGGCCCTTCGAGCTTCGCGCCGTCGCCGTAGCGGTCGAGGCTCCCGTTCACCGAGTACAGTGTATTATCCGCGATAAAATACAGCTCCCCATCGAGCGCGGCGAAGTCGGAGGCATAGATATCATCCTCCTTGTGCCACATGGCCGTGCGCTCGTCGTGGACGAGGATAACGCCAGTTCCATCGTCGTGCAGCATCGAAATATAATATTTCGTCCCGATTGCGCCGCCTCTTGCGCTCATGTACGATGTGCTGCCAAGGGCGTCGGATATAGTGGTGGGGAGGGCGGAATTATACGCGACAACGCTCCCGCGCGCCTTATAGTAAAGAGTTTCGTTTACGAGCGCGAGGCTCTTTTCGCTGCCCTTCTCTACGCCTCGGCAGTTCGTATTAGTAATCTGGTAATTGCCCGGCTTATTGCCGTAAACTTTATGTATCACGTCCTCTTTGAAAAAGAGAACGTAGCCCAAGTGAGTAAAGCAGCCGGTGAAGGCTCCGCTGGTGCCTACGGTCGCGGCGTAGCTGTCGGTGGATATGCCCATGTAGCAGTTCCAATTCTTAGCGTCGCCGAGCTTACAGGCGTATATCTCATGCTTTTCAGAAGAGCAGCCCCATACCCGATTCTCGCTCTCGCAAAGATAATCCATATCGGGTATCTTCCGCTCGATTGTAACGGGCGTAGACTGAGTTGCAACCGCGTTTATAAGCGCTGTGATGATTATATAGTCATCTCCTACGGCTTGCAGGATAAATTCGCCGTTGAGGTCAGTATTGTCCATGCCCGAGATACTAACGCCGTCATGCTCACCGAACGCGGCTCCAATGCCGGTCGCAGATATCTTTGCATAAGTGGTGGGAACGCTTTGCCACATGCCTTGAGTGGATGAGTATATTTTGAGGACGTTCGGCGTGCTGCTTGTATCGATCCAGAGCGCGCCGTTCGCTGGGCTGGCCGGAGCCGTCGCCGAAACTGTATATCCTGTATAGTCCGTACCGTCCAGCTTACAGAGCGATATTGTCACTGTACCGCCGGTAGTTGTCTTTGCGCCCAGCGAGCCGAACTCGCCGGTCGTGCTGTTGTAATAAACCTTGTCCGGCCATATAAGCACATACGCGCCCATGCCTACGAATTGCTTCGGGCTGTCCTTGACCGTTCCGACCATAGCGCCGTCGTAATAAAAATCAGTACCGTCTACCCAGCACAGTTTTTCGTGCGCATACAGGCCGTTGGGCTTCGCGAACTTTCTCAGTATCCCGCGCCTGCGCCGAGGAGCCAGCAGAGGATAGAGGTCGCCCGAACAATTGCGCATATCGTAAAATTCGTTCTCCTGAATGCGGAGGTTATGATTATAACCCCCGAAATCGTTTATCATTTCGCGGGTGGTAATCATTGGTTTCAGCATCGGCAATGTGTATCCCATCCGGCCCCCTAAATGCTGATGTACGAGCGCTGTTTCGGCATATGCGTCCGGTTGAACCAGTCTATAAACGCTTCCTGCGTAAGCGTAAACATAACCACAGATTGATTGTATCTGTCTGTTTCGCCGTTATGGTAATCGATCTGAGCGGCGCAATATTTTATATAGACGTCCGAGTACGGCTCCGGCACCATAAGCACGGTGTTGAGTTTGTCGGGGCAATACGGCCCGTGCTGTATTTTGTCACAGCTCCTATGCCATCTGACATTTTCATGGAATAAAAGCCCGTCCAAGTCCGAGAGCCAACGAATAACCGTCGCATCGTCGTAATGGTGAGGCTTGACGTTGTTTATCTGCGTAATAGCGTCTTGTATCGTCATATACAATACCTCCGCCGCGCGCCGGAATCGAACCGGCAATGCCTTTCGCGGCACGAAGGGGCCGAAGCCCCTCTAATCCTTGAGTTTCTCCGCCGCCTCAGCGACAAGGCCGTCGATTAGCTGTATCGTAGCCTCATTCTGCTTGTCAGCGTTTTCGATAACCGCCGCGACGTAGCGCGGAACCTTGACCTTCACGCCGCAGGCAATCGAAAATGTGCGGTTATTTACAGAAACGAAGACGCGCTTTGGTCCCTTTTTGGTGAGGGGCAGCTTAATTTCAACCAGCTCATAAGGGTCTGGCCTTGCGGGAGCCTCCTCAACGGGCGCGGCGGCTTCGCCGGTGGTGGTGACGCCGTTTTCTTCGTTGGTCGGCGTTTTATCTTCTGTGCTCGACTTGCTCATACACTCCTCCTTAATTTGATTCCGCCATCGGGTTCGATTCCGAGCCGTGCTCAACACGGCACGCATACTGCTGTACCAGCATCTCAGCCACGGCCATAGCTTTCCAGCCAGCCGTTGCGCGCTGATTCAGCGGGTCCGACGTACCGGCGGAGCCGAGCGGCTTCACGATATGCTTCAACCCGCCGCCCTCAACGCTTGTCACGCCGTAGGAATGCTGGCCGAAGAACATGGAGCAGTAAACCGCACAGCCGTCAGCGCCAGCGCCGCCAACGATCTTCGCCTCGGTGGATTCGACGAAGCGAACGCCGCCGAGCCGCCCGATTTCGCCCCTGTAAATGTTCTCGGGCGTCGTATACTTATGCGCCTCAGTCCACCCGTCACTGTTCATGATATCGCAGGCGGTGTCAGGGTGGATTACGGCGACGTAGTAGCCGTCCGAAAACGGGAGCGTGTTATACCGCCGCAGCTTCGCCACAACTTGATTGATAACTTTGGGCGTCAGCAAACAGGATCCGTCAATGTCGCCGCGCATGAGCACTTCGGAGCCGTCCGCCTTGGGCGGGTAGGTGACGTTTGTACCGGCGGTAACGATCTCCCTGGTAACGGTGTCCAGCGTGCGGCCCGCCTGCGAGCCCAAGAGCTGCATCGCTATTTCGAGGTTCGGATCAATCGCCGTCAGGTCCAATACGTCGGATATCTCGATGAAATCGCCGTACTGATCCACTTCGGCGTTGATCTTGGTAACGTCGAGCTTGTTGCCTTCCGGGGTCACGCCTTCCGTAAGGGGCGTGGTCGCTTTATCGAGCGGGGTGTATTTGCGGAACTCGATGATTTTGCCGCCGCCCTTTGGGATCGGCTTCTTGTCGCCGAACTGATTGTATACGAGATTGGGCTCCGCGTTGTCGATGAGCCGCTTATCGTAGTATGTTTTCATCTCCGGGCTCAAATCGTTGCCCGGCGTGTTTAGGAGGGTCGTTTGCGTATCAAACAACCGGAGGTTCAGGATAACTAATATCTTTGGCTTAACCATAATTTATCTCCTTACTGGGAGAACGTTACACGCCCCCCGTTAATAGCCTGTTTTGCCCACTCTTCGCGCTGTTTCTTGGTAGAGTTGGCAACGTCAATCTTTCCCGGCGTTGTCGCGCCGTTGCCGCTGCCGCCGTTCTCGACAGGGCGCATCCCGCGAGCGCGAATATCGTTGATCGTTTTCTGTTGAACGACCTGGGCCGTATGTTGCATCGCGCCGCCAAGAATATCGTCCTTATGAATGACCTCAAATGCCGTCTTCACGTCAACGCCGCTCGTTAAGAGCTTGAGGAAGCGCTCGCCAGTCTCCGCATTGGAGCATTCGGCTTGAAGCTCGAAATTCGGGTAGAACTGCTTACAGCCCTCCGATTGCTCCTGCCACTGGGCATAAATACGGTCTGCATTCTGGCGGCGAAGCGTCTCCTGCTCCGCCTGTTTAAACGCAGCGTTCTCGCGCTCCATTTTGCGAAATTCCTTAAACTGTTCGACAGTGAGCCCGCGCTTAAAAGCCTCATCCTCAAAGAAGCTGCTATCCTCGTCCAGCGCTTTGAGAATTGCCTCCGCGTCGCCGCCGTCTACACCGTATTTGCTCGCCAGCATATCCAGCACTGGCGAATATGCTTTCGAGCGTTCAACTTGAGCTTCAAGTGCCTTGAAGTCCTTAAGCCGCGCCTTGATATGCCCCTGCACATCAGCATCGTACAAATCCCTGTAATCGCCCTTGATTAGCTTGTTAAATTCCGCTTTGCGCGCCGTCTCCGCCTCCGTTGTTACAACGGTATCCGGTTCTTTGGCTGCTTGTGCGTGGGGGGCGGCCTCGCTGGGCGCTCCAGCGTCGCCGGTGGCTCCTGCGGCTCCGGCGTCAAACAGGCGCATATTAAGGATTACGTACAAGTGCTTCTTCATCGATATTCCTCCTCATCGTCTTTCCGATGTGTTCTCGCCGTCATTCCGGCGTGTTTTCAGGGCCTTTCCCCTGCGTCCATATAAGCGTACATCAAAGAAAATATTATTTCTCCCCGTCGTTTACCACTAGGCGTACATGATCCGGGTATCGATCTTCCAACAAGGCGAATCCGGCGACGATCACGCCCAATATCGTCTTAACTTTTGCAAGCGACCAATAATCCGCGACCATATCAATAGTTAGTCCGCCTTCTGTCTCTTCGTGCTGCAATTTAAACAGCGACCGCTTTTCTTTGAGCTCATGCGCGCATTGCAGCAGGGTATATGACAGCGTAGAGCATGACGCGCATACGATATCGGGGCCTCCGTTCCCGTAATTCGCGTGTCCCAATATAGAAATAAAGAATTTATTGCCGTTCTCATAAAAAGTTGCAACTGTCATATTCGTTACCTCGGGCTGGCAGATGCAGCCGCACGCGCACGCGCAGCGCCCGCCGTACTTCTTCTCGGGGCGCTAAGGGCGTCGCCCAAGGCATTCGCTTGTACCTCGCCGCCTTGCGCAGAGCGAGGCTCGCCTTGAGGCGCGGCCCCTCCGGTCATGCCCTGCAATATGGTCGTTCCGTTCTGCGCGTCAATAATTGCCGCCATCTGCGCCATCTGTTCCTGCATCATCATCATTTGCTGATAGAGCGTGCCGTTTTCTGATACGCGCTCCCGAACCTTTTCAATCCCCTCGAAATCCATCATTTCGAGAGCACCGAGAGCCTGATCGGCGAGGTCGGGCCTGAAGAAGCCCATGCCGTACAATTCTTTCGCGCGCTCGTTTTGCGCGACGGTCGAGAACGGCGAGGCTTTCTGTGATGTTACCTTGATATCAAATACGGGTACGCGATAGCCCATGTCGAGGTTGAAATCGTTCCCTTGCGGCTGCTGGGCGATTGCTCCGCCTCCGAACTGCTTAAACTCCATCTCACCCTTTTGCCCGATGACGCGGAACCAACGGGGCTCCTCATAGAATTGGCGCATCAGCTCTATGCAAAGGGTATTGGTTTCGGCATGCGCCCTATAGCTTGACTTAATCATGTCCCTTGATAGCTTGCTGCCCGCCTCCTGTAACGCCGCAATGGCGGACGCGGCGGTAACGCCGGAGCTGGTTCCACCTTGAGAGAAGTCGCGATTCCCGGAGGTTTCTTTCAGCTCGTCTATTTTCAATGAGCGAACGTTTAAATATGCGTCGGATAAGTTAGGAATCTCGACGGGGTAAATGCTCTCGCGGGGATCACCGGAGCCGGAATAATGAACAAAGTCTTTCGTCCAGTCGGCGTATTCTTCTTCGTTCACCTTGCCGTCGCCGCGAATAAAGAAGCGAGGCCGAGCGCCCATGACCGCACGCTTTAGTATGACTTGATCCAGCTTGTCTATGAATATTTCGGGAGACTTAACAACGTCGACATATCCGAATCCCGCCGGGCTGCCCTCCACGGGAAACAGCGTATCGAATACAAAGGGATACTTCCCATGATCGTAGAAGCCGCGCTCCGTGTACTTCGGGTCGTTTTCGCTGGCATACAGCACTTCTCCGCTGCAAAACTTGCAGTAATGCAATACTGTGCGCCCGTTTCGGTGAACTTTATAGTACCAATCTACGATTGTCGTTTTCTCGGAAGTGTCGATATTTTCGTCGTAGATATATTTAGGGATATCGATAGAGGAGGCGAAGAGCTTTCCTTTGAGCGCAGGATACAGCTCTGCCGCAAGGTCGCGGTCGATAATGTCGACATGAAATAAATGGCGCGATTTCTGTATATCCGTAATGCCGGGCTCCCAGGCCAGATTAAGGATATCAACCTTGCGAACGTCAATATCGCCAAGCCCGTTGTACTTCGTTGCGTCCCAGAATACGCCGTTGACGCCAGTACCAGCCTTGAGCTTGTACCACCACATATCGGAATACGTTTGCTCATAGCCGTTTTGTTCAAGCACGACGGGCAATATCGAGGATAGCAACTTTGCTTCCTCCTGGTCGCCTTCCTCTCGGGGCAGTACCGCCGGTGACGGATAATTGTCCATCGCGTCGGCGTGCTTATTGGCGATGGTGTTCAGCAGCCATGCGGAAGTAGGCTCTGGGTCGCCTTTGTTCTTGCTCGCGCCGATAACTTCCCAGTGGCGCAATTTGTAATATCGCTCATTCTCAATAATGCGCGCGTCGAGGTTCTGCTTGCCGCCCTGATATATTTTGAGGGTTTTTTCAGCCTGTGCAATCTGATCCCGGCCAATTGGGGCAGAATGTACATTTTGCTCCTGAGCAAGAGCATCCTGCGGGATACTCCGCCTCAATCCCTGTGCGATACTCTTTATCCTGTCTGTAAAACCAGCCATAACGGGCCTCCTATAATCTATAGATTGCGTTTTTATCGTTGCTGTTATCGTCTTGCCATAGGTCAAGCGGATTGTACTTTCTAGCCGGTTGCAACTCGCTCTCGCGCGGCGTTACCGGCCTGGACATACAGAAGTATCGAACCTCGTCCGCAACGTGATCCTCCTGCGTTGTGTCTAGGTCTTCCGGGTCCAAGTCATCATGAGTAAGCAACGGGATAGTGCGAATGAAGGCGCTGCATGTGTTGAATACGTACATCATGGGATAGCCGTTCTCGTCAAACATGAATCTATAATGCATCTGCATCCAGCCGGGAAGGCGCTTATTATCGCCCTTTTCAAAATATATCCCATATTTCGCGGCAGTATCGGCGATTGATATGCCCCTCGAAGCGTCCCATATTGACGGATCGGCGACGCCCGTTATATGGTGGCCCTTCAAATACTCATGCTCCTGTTCTATTCGCGCAACTCTATCAAAGATTTGCTCCACCGGCCAACGCACGCCTTCATCCGGCGTACCCGTGCAGCCGTAAAGCTCCAATATGCGATAAAACACATTATCGGGATCGACCGCCCACCATCCGACGGAAAACGGCTTATTGTATCCGAAGTCAAAACTCCTGAACCGCCGCCATGTCTTTTTAGGCGCGAACGGCTCAATAACGTGCGTGAATGTCCGCTCTTTGTACTGAGACGGCTTGTCTGTGAAGTCGCTGAAAAATTGGCCTTCGAAGATATCCCATTTCCCGTATAACCAAGCGTCGCGTAATTTATGCGGCAGCGCCTCCAATTGCTTGATATATTCCGGCTGCGCCGCCATGAGCGCGTGATTATCCTGCACAAACGCTTGTATGAAGGAATAGTCATTGGGGTTTTCGTCTTCTTTGAATGCTTTGTCAATAAAAAGGCGCTTTACCCAGCCGTGTCCCTTGCCGCCGGGATTGCACGTCAGGTATATGCGCTTTGGATGCTCGTTTACGCCGCGCAGGCAGGCGGCGAACATGCGAAATACGTTTTCATCGAACTGCGTAGCCTCGTCAATGCAGATAATATCCGCCTCAGTGCCTTGGTATCGGCCCATATCGCGTTCCGTCTCGCAGTACCGAAACTTAATAACGGAGCCGTTTGGAAACGTATATTCTTTCCGCGCGTCATTATATTTTGCGATACGATTCCCGAGCATCGCCCGTAGCGGATCGATATGGTTAGCTCTTAGCTCCGCGTATGTCTTACGGATAATCATAATAATAATTCCAGCGCGGGCAAGGGCTAGAATAACACCCTTCGTTCGTAGCGCCCAGCTCTTTCCGCCGCCGCGCGCGCCGCCATACGCGACATACTTGTGTGTGTCGGTTAAAAGCATACGCTGTTTTTCGCTCGGGGCCGGTATTTCAAGTGTTCTCATACGTTAAAGCCCTTCGTATCGCCTTTAAGCATGACGGTTATATCCTTTGCGCCCTCGGAATCCGCGTTCACCTTCTCGCGTTCGAGCGCCAGCCGCTCCGCCGCGATATCCATTGCCGTTTTCTCTTTGATGCCCGGCAGCTCGTATAAGTCGCGCATCGTGTGAGCCAAGTCTTTAAGTGTGGCGGTAAAGTCCCGTATCGCCTTGGAATCGTATTTATCCTCTACGCGACACTCAACGATTGTAACGCCTTTTCCCAAGCCGGTGGTGATAATGTGACGCTTAAACTGCTCGGGATCGTCAAGAGCATCCGTAAGAACTTCGCCGATTTTGTCAGTTGCCTCCATGAGCTTAAGCAGCTTCTTCGCGTTATCACCGGCGGTTTTTTTCGCAACCTTTTGTACCGTCTTATTGACTACGCTGTTGCGATGTTTCTCTCGCCCCTGCGCCCAGCTCTCTTTTCTGGCGTGATCGGCGAGCGTGCGGAAGGGTACGCCCGCTTTCTCGGCCAGTTTGCGGTAGCTGATATTGGTCGTGATGTATTCCGCCCGTATAGCGTTCCAGTCCGGCACACGTAACACCCCCATGCAACATGATACAGTGTTGCGGATACAGATTTCCCCCCGTGATACGCACAAAGCCGCGAGGCAATCGCGGCTCCATGCGTCGGAGGGTTCTTTTGAGCGCACCTGGCACATCACGCATTTTTATTATCGCATAGGCCCGTTGCGTATTTCCCCCCGTCGTTTTACTTTTTTACGTGCCGCCCGGCGATGCCGCTATTTATTGCTAGTCTATAGATCTTTTTATGCCGCTTTGCTCCGCAATATCTTTCAACGCGCCTCCCTCGCGGCAAGCGCAGCAGCGGCTTCTTCGCGGGTTCCGAACGCATCTTGTAGCGAGTACCATTCGCCGCGCACTTGGCCTTTGATAAATATCGTCGGTGGCGATTTGGCGTACACATGGTAGCCGACATTGATCGTTTTTCGGATGCCTCCCTTGACTTTCCAATCAAGAACGTATATTCGGCCTGCGTGCTTAAAGGGGAGTTTCACCAACAACCCTTGCGCCTCTGCCTCGCGATACGCCGCCAGCTCTGCGACCTTGGCGGGAGTGAAGCCAGTTTCTTCATAATCAGCGAGTTTTTCTGCGATAAATACCCATTGTTCGCACTCATCACAGGGCTCTTCGTGACTACATTTATCCTGCTTCGCGCAGTCTATACTACCGTCCGAGTTTCTTCTCGTCAGTCTCTTCATACTTCCTCCTTCTTCTTTTCCGTGCCGCCCGTCGGATGGAAGCTCATTCGCACGCCTTCGGGGCTCATATTTTTTTTACATATTCGACCGTTGCGGCCAGTTGCTCCGCCATGCAAGCTTTTTCTTCATTCTCGCCGCCCGTCGGTTCCGCCGCCTTCCGCCATTCGTCATACATGATGATCTCTTTCTCGCTGGCGACGGCGCAGCCGTACTCATACCGCGCACCCATACTATCCTTCCAGTCATTCAGGAAACAGGCTATGTCGCACGCTTCAAGCATCGCGCCTGTTATGCGCAGGCATCCTATGTAATCCAGACCGTAGCGGGGTAGAGCCTCCGCAGGATTGAGGACGAGATAGCCCGCTTTTTCAAGCTGATGCTTGGCTTCGTAAAATTTCGACCAATACCATTCGTCGCCGGTTATCTTGCCCGAGAGAAATACCGACCGCTGAACGCCGTTTGTTGCTGCATCAATCATTTTCATTCCTCCCGCTAAACAGCCTGTTTTCCTTGAATGCGCACAGGCAGCAAAACAGCGTCACCCGCCTCACACGTAAAATACAAGGGTTTATTCGGCGATTCGGTCGCAAATGCTTTCGCGTCCGGGAATGCCGTAAGAATATCGATTAGGTAATTTGCTTGCACGGCGGGTAAATTACCTCCGAAATCGTAGTTTATGAAACCGCCTATACTCTCGGCTTTTTTGATTCTATAATGCGCTTTCAATTCCGCCATTGTTGGAAGATCGAGAGGAACAGTCGCCCCTTCCATGGCTTCATCGAATACCGTCTTCATACCGTCGCTGGGAATACCCTGCGCTGATACCATCTCTATCGGACTGTTTAGCCTTATCGCCCGGTGTCCGTCACATACGCACTGTTTGCCTTCACAATCGAACGCGCCCCTTAATTTATCCTTTCCGGCGGTTTTGATAATGGCTTTCATAGCCTTGGCGACATTCGCCTTGCCGCTTGCTTTATTTGCCTCCATGCGCATATCTTCGCGGAGCGCCGCGCAAAGCTCGATGAGCGGCCCTATATCCATCACACTGCATAATCTTTTAGGAAATTCCGTAATCGCGCGGTCGATGTTTACTACGCTTTCGCGGTTACAAAGGTATTCGTAAATTGTTTGGTATATTGTGTTTTTATTAGGCATTATTTGTTCTCCCTTCAATACGTGCCGCCCGGCGACTGCGTTTCTCAATCTCCGCGATACAAGCCAGAACCACATACGCCCACTGGGGTACAACGGCATTCCCCAGTATCTTTAGCCGCTTTGGCCGCTGTTGCTTTACTTTGGTGACGCGCGGCGGCTCGTAGGCGTATTGCTCTTGTTTGCGCCCCGCCGGCCATCTGTGCGCGTCCAGCCGATCGGATACCCCATGAGCAATTCCACCCAATCGGGATTCAACATGCCGCCCGCCCCGTAAACATCCGTCCGCAAGCTTCGCGATTGCCCGCCGCCGTGGCTGCCCTTTGCGTCCGCTGCGTTTGGCGTCGCGTACATAAGCACGTTCCCCGGAAGAGTGTCGCGCTGTGCTTGTGATGGTGGGAGAGTCGCATTCTTCTCGTCCTGAGCCGTTGGGGTCGCCCATAGCGCCGCCGTCTGCAAGTCCTCTCCGCCCTGCCGCGTCTCCGTATTCGACGGGCCTTTCCCGCTTTGTGCGCGCGGCGTCGGCCACATCACCGCATGATGCAGGCTCACCGCATGGCGCTCCGTCGCCGTCTTCCGCCTGATCGAGCCGTTGCGGGCGTTCATCGTGTCGGGCGTGGGCCACGAGGCAGAGCCGGTCCCTTTTGTGCGGCGCACCAACGTCGGCAGCTCCGTACACACACCATCCAGCATCGTACCCCAGTTTGGCCAGCTCCCGGAGTATGTCTCCAAAGAGCCGTCCAGCATCAACTGACAATAACCCTGGTACGTTTTCCGCCATAAACCATCTTGGCCTAACATCGCGAACGATTCGAAGGCATTCCGGCCAGCGATTACGCGGGTCAGCAGCCCCATTACGCTTTCCAGCAACCGAAGCACATTGACACGGCGGGCTGGCGAGGATGATATCGATTCCATTGGGATCAATGTTGTTTGCTCGCAATCTATCAAGAGTAACCTCCGTGTCGTGCTTAAATATGGGCTTGCCGGGATGACGCTGTTCCAAAAGCGCTCGGCATTGCGCGTCGCATTCGCACATAGCGGCGGTTTCGATGCCCGCCCAGCTCGCCGCCAGGGATAGGCCGTCGCAGCCGCCGGAGTAGAGGGAGAGGGCGATCATACCACCATCCTCATCTGATCGTCAGTAATCCCCGCCCTCGCCTTACGGCAATACTCATCGTACAGCTGACGATAACGATAGCTGTCGCCAAAAACGTTCCACGCGGCTTTTACAACGTTGGGCTCATAGGGCCGTATCTTCTCCAGGTCGCTCACGGCGCTTGCCGATATGGAGCACCCGCAGCAGCCCGTGCGCATCAAGCCGTAAACCTCGTAAGCGTCCGAATAGCGGATTTTATGATAAGCCTTATACCAACGCTTGTCCGCGTCCGAAACGTAGTAAAGGGGCCGGAGCCGATACTTTCCGTCGTCCTGCTGAGTAAAGCACAAGGACGTATTATCCTTGCGGGGGACCGACCGCATGCCGCCCTCATCCCGGCGCTCCCCCGTGATGATCATGTCAAAAGGTATCTGAGCAGTGTGGGCAACTTGCTTTTTGCAATAATCGCAGCATTTCGCGCTGATCGTAAACGGAATAGGATTCTCCTTGATGAAATCCAGCATATACGGCGACGAGCCAATAACGAGCTGGATATCCGGGCGCGGCTCCCCGGCGGTATTACAACCGCAAAGGAAATTGATTGTCGCTGTGCATTTCGGGTATCGTTCGCCCAGCTCCGCCCGCTTTGCCGCCTTATCCTCCGCGTTCGCGTATTCGTCCGCGATGGAAAGCGGAATATGCTTCTTCTGCACGCCTTCCAAACCCTTCGACATGATCTTGGATACAAACGGCTGCCCGTGTTTCCGCACGGCCTGGACGATGCCTATCTTCGGCCTATACGTATGGATTTTTACGCCGTACAGCTTCGCCATATCGTGAACCTGGCGCTTCGTTGCATCCATCTCCAGGCCCGTGTTGAAAAAGCAGTATTCGACAGGAGCGAACATCGGAGACGTAGACCGTACCGTCTCAATCAGGTGCATCATGATGTCGCTGTCGCTTCCGCCGGAATAGGAGCATATCGCGTTCGGGTATTCCACGAGCCGCCGCGTGATTATGCTTTTTATCGCCTCGAATTTGCGCGGCGCGTCGTAGTCGGCGTATAGAGGCCGGTCGGTGTAGACCTTGCTTTTGAATTCGGCTCTCATGCGCCCCACTCCAACAAATCCGCCCCCGCCATATCGCCCCAATCCGCCGCCTCGCCCGGCTCCTCGTCCAGCCAATTCCGCCCGAATATCTGCATGAACTCCTCGCGCGTTCCATGCACACGCTCAAAAGCGCGCTGTCCGTCGCATTTTAGGGCGTAATCTTTTTCGGCGTTATGATGCACGCCCCGCGGGGGCTCGTTATGCTCGTCGTGCGCAAGGTAGACGAACAGGCCGTATATCTCGCTCCATTTGCGGTTCGCGCCGCCGAAAACGTGATGCTTTTCAAGGCTATCCGTCCGGCCCGAGAGGTAACTCTCACGCCCGTTTTGCATGATACTTTTTTTCATCTTCGACCTCGTATTTTCTCAACAGCGCCGCCGCAAAGGGGCAACGGGCATAGTGGAAGGTGTTGCAGTTCTGCTCCTGAAAGCGTGATTTATCCTCATGCGTAGTGAAGCGCATCAAGTTATCCGCCCCGGAGATAATTCCCTCGCACGTTATACTGCAAGGGGTTTCGCAGAGATAGAATGGGCATTTGGCATTCGCAGCGTTCGGATGATTCGCCATATCAAACGCCCTTCCGAGCGCGTTTAGCATCGCGGCGCTTCGTCATCTCTTTGATTGCCTCCTCGGGAGCCATGCCCCCAATTCTGCCGTTCATCACGTCGTTGTAATAGTCAAAGGCTCCTAGTTCCTCCGGCGTGTCGATCTCCCATATACTCCACTCCTGGAGGATTTTCGCGATGTAGCCGAAGGGCGAGTTTGCCCCGTTTACAGCGGCCTTCTGTATCGCGTCGGCGATAATCTTGGTTTTATTGCTCATAATGGCCGCGCTGGTAAGCCGCTCCGCCTCGGCGGGCGTAGGGTTGCGCCCGAATGAAGCCAAAAAGGTGCTTCTGACAATTCGGTCGGCTTCGGCATACTGCGCTTCCCGCAGAGCCTCGACATCCTCGCGCGTGCGCGCGGTATCGTCTACGTCATCTTCTTCATCGTCTATGGTACGGTACGGTACGGTAGCCGCGTTACTTGCGTTACATCCGTCCGTTACGTAACGCTCTTGTAACGCGTTACCGCCATCCGTTTCGCTGCGGTTCCTATCCCGAAATTTCTGTACGCGCCGCCGGGTTTGTGACCGTATCGTCTCCCGCTTTGCTAAAAGCATCTCAACATGCTCGTCCCAATCGTGGATAATCAAGGCGTCTTCCGCTTGGTCGAGCAATCCGACCACCACAAGGGCGTTGATTAAGCGATCCGGCTTGCCTTTGTAGCGCATGACCTCGGCGATGGTTTTTCGGTCGCGCATTGCGAATACGCCGGTATCCCTGTGTGTGATTGCCCAGGTCCATAGGCGTATAAGCTTTCCGACGATCAAGTCTTTATCGAGTTGCAACTCGTCAGACAGGGCTAATACCTTTCGATGATCGGGCAGCGATATACAAACCTCTATCCATGGTTCTGCCAATATATCGCCCCCTCACGCTTGCCGCCCCGCGAGGTAGGTTTCGATGATATGCGCAAGGCCAGCTTGTAAAGTGTCGTAGCCGTCGCGCCGCAAAGCGAGTTGCAACCGCTCTAATTGCGTTTTTGATACCCGGCACTGTACACGGACAGGCAAGCGGCGTCTGTCTGGTCTGCGCGGCGCTGGGGTCGTTTTTACAAACGCCTCTTCTAGCATCCGTTCGGCTTCATTTACAAGGCGAATCCCGTATTCCTCCGGGTGTTCCACCTTGCTATGCAGCGCCTTATCGTACTTAGGGAATTGTTCGCGCAAAACCTCGACGCATTGCTTTGCCATGAGGCCGCGTTCTTCTCTGAATGCCTTAACGTCCAACATGCGTGTGCGCTCCTTCCTTTATAGAATCAACCCCTCCGGGAACTGTTGTATGAAGTCATCGCCCATGAGGCTGCGCAAGCTTTCTTTCATGAAAATAGGAATGCTTTCACGGAGGCAGAGATTAAGAACCTCCTCAACCCATTTACGCTCCGGCTGATGCTTATCCGCGCCCTGCCCTGTCATAGCTCCGATGATAATCCAGCCCCAAACCTCCAATGCGCTTAGGGTATTGCGGTCTATTGGCGTAAGCATTGGCTCGATTGATAAGAAGGAATGGCTGTAGTAATCTGACGCGCCCCATTCATACTCCGTGTCTGCTCCCGTTCGCGTTGTCCCATACCAAAAGTTCTCTATATGAGGCAGAAGGCCGGACTGCTCGTAACGCGATCCGTTTTTAGTCAGGAAGAGATACTTGTGTTGCGGGGCGGCGGAGCAGGCGGCGAAGACTTCCTTTATCCATGAATCAGGAACCCATTCGCCGAAAAGGTCACACATGCTCCCGACAAATATGCGCTGTGGCTGCTTTTTGCGGGCGGGTTCGCCCATGCGGTAGCGGTGTAGGGTTGGCGCGAAACCAAAGGGATATGCGGCTTTGCTGTACCAATTGTCTTTATTCTTGCGTAATTGCGGTTCATCAAGCACAAAAGGAGGTTCAAATGCGCTGTCTTTATATTTTGAAATGAACATTCCTTTTTCGATTCCGTATCCGCCTCCCTTGAAACGTTGCGCAATACTGCGCGCGTAACAGTAAGGGCAGTTGTGTAAGCAGCCGGTGACAGGATTCCAGGACATATCCGCCCAGTCTATTTTCGTTTTATTCATGGCCGACCTCACCGTCGAGCCCGAACGCCCATTTAGAACATTCGGCGCAAGCGCTATGATCCCGCTCCACTTCTACGCAATCCCGACCGTACATGCATGTGTTAGGCAGACGCGCATATTTTCTGACAGCTTGCAAAAGCAGAGCGTTTTCATCAGCTTGGCGCTCTATCGTATCCAGTAGCTCCGGTAGCGCGTTTCGCGCAGCAACCATGATAATTGCGTCGGGATGGTCGATATAATCGTCAAACCCGTCGTGATGCTCCTTGCCGGGATAAGACCTGGCGAGCTTATCGGCGCGTACCATACCGCGACCACGCCTTTCGCCGACGGGCCCGTCATACTTTTCGTAAACCTGAAACACCGGGCAAGCGTCGCTCATACCCCATCTGGCGAACTGCATCACGTAATACATGCCGCTGTGTGTGGTGACGATCTGCGCCAATTTACAGCCTGTACGCATATCCCACATCCAAGGACCCGGCGTGGCGGCGCGTTCTTGCTCCCGAAGAGCCTTAAATTCCGTATTATTCATCGCGCTTACCCCGCTTGCGAACCTTGATGATACGCGTCTTTACCATCGTGCCGCTCTCGGAAAAAGCGCCTGCGGGCAGCTCATGGATTTCAGCGCCGACTACTTCGAGCCATGTGCGGAATACGACCGACTTTTTATTCGTTCTGAAAAACGGGCTCTCGCTGACGATTGAGACGAGGATTCCGCCGGGCTCCAACAAGCGGAAGGCGTGATAGATGTGGTCTATATCCTGTTGTCGGGAAAACGGCGGGTTCATAACGATTCTGGGATAATGCATACTTATTTCAGGGTCGAGACGCAGGAAGTCGTCACAATATACAGGGTACGGCTTTCCGGCATGCCGTTTCGCCATCTCGAAATTAATTTCAAGGCAAGTAACATTTTTTATGCGCTCGTATATAACGTCCGCTAAATCACACTCTCCGCACGACGGCTCCAGCACGGCGCGCGCTGCCTCTAGCCTCGCCATGTCGCACATCCGCTCTGCAATTGGGCGCGGCGTAGGAAAGAACTGAAAAACCTTCTTCGCATCGACTACCTCGCCGGATACGACGAGCGCGTCTAGCAGCTCGGCGGGGTCTTCATCGAACACATGGCCCTTCGCTTTGCGATTCCACTTGCCGCCGATGCTTTCGAGGCACTTATTAACCGCCTCGTAGGTTTTGCGTTCTAACTGCCCCTCGGGTAGATAGGCGACATTGCCGTCGGTCCGGCAATTCGATAAAATATTAAGAATATTATCAGGTATTCTCATAGCTCCTCCAAATTTCGGGTTATTACCCGCCCCACAAGGGGGCGGGATTGCGCGATATTAGATACAGAAGCACAGGTGCACGCGAATGGCGGTGCCCGCGGCGGAGGAGTAGCGCGGAATGCCGTAGTAGTTGACATAGCAGAAGTTGGATGCCGACCCGGCCAGCGAACGCGTCCAATACCAATCGTATTCTCCCGAATCGTTGCGCCGTCTTCTGTCGGCGGATGTAGCGAAAACTTCGTATCTCTCGCCGTCCTCGAAATTCGACCAGACAGCGGAGCCGAACATTTCACTCTCTGAGGGCAGAAATAGCTTGTCCTCCGTGATTATGGGCTCGCCGTCGCTGGTGTGCGTGGTTTTTTGAATAGTACGAATGAATTGCTTAAGCTCGTCCGGCATTTCATTGAAATACTCCGAATTAAGCCATTCGCGCAGCTCGGTATCTACCCAGCCTCTCTCGCACGCGCCGCTGTGCATACGGCGCTCGATGAGCAAGGCTTTAGCCATGACAGTAATTGTGGGCCACGCATAGTCTTCCGCGTCACAATCGCGGTCAAAGCCAATAATTTCAAGCTCGTAGCCTGCCGCGCTGATGATATCGTGCAGGGCGAAACTGTCGCGCGCCTTCCCGGCCTTGACGATCTCGCTGACTTCGGCGATGGTGTATTCGTCGGCGGACTTCGGGCACGCGAATCCGAGCTCCCTTAATTGTGCCTTCGTAAGCTCGGTTTTGTTGCCGTTGATACTGAGATAGTTTTCCATAGATACCCTCCTTAAAATAATTAGTGTTACGCCCGGTTACGCATTTTCGAAATAGATTCAATCACCTCCGAAACATGTTTCTCATTGCAACACCTTTGAGGGTGTGAGCATTTTGTTCGCCTTTATCTGACCGGCGAGCAGCAATACGACATCGGCAAGCAGCGTTTTTTCGCCCTTCTCCATTTTCCTGTGTAGCTCTACCACTACTGGCGGACAGGCCGCTAGGAGCTCTGATGGTGCAACGGGCATTGCTAGGTGTTCGGTTACGCGCGTGTACAGATCAATCATGGATACCTCTCCTTTCTTGCCGCCCGGCGCGAGCGATAATGATTTAAGTCGCGTACTGCTCCGCCATCATTGCTTCCTTGATGCGCTTCGCAGCTCTCTCTGGCGACATGCCAGTCATAACGCGCACAAGCGAATCGCTATATTCGTCATCTGTGACCTCATATGTCCCGATGACCTCGCGTCCGATTTCCTCGCCTGTACGCCTGTCAAAAATGACGCGTAGTTTATGCATTTTTTTCATTGCGAGCCTCCATTGTTCATAAAACATGCCGCCCGGCGTGCGCGTTCGCGCTCTAAACTCGAATTGCTGTTCCCTAGCATCTTCTCGCAACAATCCTGAACTGGCGAGGCAGTGGCGCGGTATGCTTCTTCCTGTGCGCCCAGCGCGCTAAAGAACGGACGTGTATCTTTTTATCCGGTGAAGCCGTAACATCGCCGCGTTCGAGCATACCGTTGATTTTGGCTATGCCGCAGCCGAGAATGCGCGCCGCTTTTGTAATAGGAATACATTCGCCATGCTGTTTCACCCAAAGCTCCTCGTCTGGCGCGGGGCCGTTTTCGATAATGTCTACGGCTATCGGCTTAAATGCGTCTATGGCGTCCATAAGGACGGCGGCGGCGCGTACAATCTCTTCTTGGCTGTATGTCATGGACATCGCTGTGGCTCCTCCCTCCGTATAACGTGCCGCCCGGCGGCGATGTATCTATGGTCAACGCTTTTCGAAGCGTGGTATACTTTCTGAAAAAGCAGGTGTGCCATGAGCTTCGACGGATTTATTCATAACCCGATAATCAATTTCCAGAACATAACGGTAAAATGCCCGTCCGACGGGAATGCTCGCAAAATTCAACTTCGCTACGCTACGGATAGTAAAGGGAGCTATGACATCAGCACCGGAGACATCGTTTACGGAAAAGTTATTTACGCCCCCTCAAACGGCTGCGACTTCCTTAACGGTTCCGCCGCCTGCGGTGATTGTCTAGCAGCTATCGACCGTCGTATTCTTGTCGGAGGCCTCACAAAACCCGTACACTTTGACAGCGGTTTCCTTATCAAGTAGCCCAAGTTCGCGGGCCGCTGCCGCGAGAGCTCTTTCGTAGATAGGTGCTTCCAAACGGCTTATGTTGATCTCGCCGCCGTGATAGTGGTAGCGCCTTAGCTGTAGCCGTAAATCGGTTAAGACACTTTCTCCATAAGATGTGAGCTTCACTCGCGGCGCTTTTCTCGGAAGATAAAACTTGACGCCAACCGTCCATTGCTCTGGGCGCGCCTCAAATGCCGGATAGTGAGAGAGAATAACAGCGTTCTCTTCTATAAGGCAGGACAGTTTCATGGTCAGCTCATGCGCCGCCTCCGATATTTCCTTCTCCGTAGGCTTGTGGCCGAAGCTAATATAGTCGCCGACGATATCAAATTTCATAAACTTTCCTCCTTCTTATACAACGTGCCGCCCGGTGTGCGCGTCTGCGCTCCGGGTGTGCAATCCTATGCGTTTTCGAAAAATCGGGTCCAGTCGAATTCAAGAACTGATGCTAACTTCTGCGCTACTTCGGGTGAAGGTCGGCGCGCGCCGGATTCATATTTGCCTATAGCCGTAATGTCTACATCTACCTTCTTCGCTAATACAGCCTGTGTTAGCTGTTTTTGCTCTCTTAGTGATCTCAGCCATTGTCTCATGTAAAGTCCTCCCGACACATACTAGACGTACTGTCTATGTCGATTATATAGACGTATTGTCTAGTTGTCAAGCATAAAATAAAATTATCTTGCCAAAACTAGACTTTTAGTCTATAGTGCTTGTATAGACAATATGTCTAGTTTATTATAGATTTGGTGATAAAAATGATTGGAAAGCGCTTGGAAGATGCTCGCGAAAGCAAGGGCTATAGCAGGAAAGAAGTCGCGAAGTATCTGAATATCCATGAATCGACATACGGTAAATATGAGCTGGGGCATAGAAAGCCCGACGCTGAAACAATTTTAGCCTTAGCGAATTATTACGGCGTATCTGTTGATTCATTGCTCGGCAGAGAAGTCGAGCCCGCCGCCAAAGAAGACGACGGGCTGACGGATAAAGGCCGGGAGCTGGTTGAAATCGCTAAGATTCTGGACGAATCGGGTAAAGATGTTCTGATTGCTGCTGGTCGCGCCTTAATTGACGGGCAAGCAAAATAAGCTCCTCTATATCTGAATCGGTCAATGCTTGGAGTGTCTTAATTAGAGTTTCGAGCTTGGGGTCGTAGTCATTAGTATCCACGATTATCAAACTCCTTCTGTATTAAGATCACTATCGATAGTTTTACTATTATAGCATATGTTGTCGAAAAATGAGGTATATGCTGCAATCCATTTCTAAAACTTGGGCTCGCGCCGCCCGTATGTACTCCGACCTATCATGAGATATGACATTATAGAAGCTGAATTATGCGAAAGATAGCGAAGGGATCATATTAAAGTGAAGTATGTTACCAAGATATTACTTACAGTGCTATGCCTCTTATCTCCGTCAATAATCATGAGCATAATACGAGTTAATGGCTTCGAGGTTTACGCCGCCGTAACATTTCATCTATGGTTACCGATGTTTTTTCTTCTTCGCCGGATTTGGCGAAAAAATAAATGTACAAGTGATAGCGGAAGGGATTATTCGTAATGAAGCAAACAAGATCGGCGTGTGTGTTTAGCTTATTAGTAATACTAATCCTGGCAACGCTTTCAGCAAGCGCATTTGCCGCAGAGCAAACCGAGTATAAAACACATGTAATTGATGCACTGAACCTTAGCATAGAGCTTCCGTCAGATTGGTTTGTGCTGTCTAGGGATACGCCTTCAGATAGTGAATTATTAAAGGATATAGATGTTGACTACGAACAGCTAATGTCTTTTTTTCAAGAAAGAAGCGTTTACTTAAGCGCTTTTTATTTGCCAAGCGTTTTTGACGAGTTTAGTATAATCTCGCTTGATCTTGTTGATACGCCGGATTTAACTGAATATAGCGAACAAGAGTTAGAAATCGAAACCGACGCTTTAATAGCCTCGCTTTCGAGTAGAGAGCGTGTATATGCTATTTCAGAAACAAGTATTTCGCGCACGGAAAATGATGTATTCATTGTCGTAGATGGTGTTTTAGAAGAAAACGGAGTACAGATATATGCACTCCAGTATTTTACTATTAGAAACAACAAAGGCATAAGCTTCACTTTTAGATCGCCATATGAAATATCTTCTATGAGAAAAAATGAAATCCGCCGAATAATACAAACAGTAAAAATCAACACCCAATTAGAACGATTGCCATCATCTAAAGATACATCTGCCGCCAGTTCTATCGCGCCAACGAATACTATTTCCTCCCAGCGCAGCTACACCACTCCCGAAGAGGGCTATATCCAGGAATTTTACATGGTATTAATCGCTATCGCTTTACCTATTTGTTATTATTTATATTGCTCCAAAAGCAAAAAGCGGATTAAAAATAGATGGAGATGGAACATAATGGGCGTAGCAGTCTTATCGCCACTTGTTCGCTTAGTCGGCTCAATGATAGGTCGATCAATGGCAGAGAGAGATTTTCCCGGCATCGGGACGCCTATTTCCTGGTATGATTTTCTTATATGGGTTTTCAGCAGTTTTATTATTGTTCTCGTTGGCTTCGTGATCGAGCTCGCAGATAGAAAAAATTCTAACAGAAAGAACTTTCGTATTGAAGGAGTATCGAGTGTGGGAAGCGCAAAAGCTATTCCTACCCAAGAAGAAACTCCGACAATAGAGAGAGAATTATCGGCTTATAAAAGATTGTTAGACAACAAACTAATATCACAGGATGATTACGATGCTAAAAAGAAGCAGATTCTTGGACTATAAACAAAGGAGCCTCCCATGCCAAAAAAAACAAAAGACGGTCGTTACCGCGCAAAGATCACAGTTGGCCGCGATGTCGCCGGAAAGCCGGTTTATAAGTACGCCTCCGCCTCAACAAAGCGCGAGCTGGAAGCAGAGAAAACCCGCATCCGGCAGTTGTATATCGACGGCCTCCAAGACGTAAACCAGGACGTTTTGTTTGGCGCATACGCAAAGGAATGGTACGAGACGTACAAGGAGCCCTCTATAGGCTTTTCATCGCGAACAGTATATGCAGGCGTTATGAACAAACACATTATGCCTGCCTTCCAGGATCGTCAAGTAAAGGCGATTCGCTCCGGCGAGTTGCAACAATTTTTAAACGACCGCGCGCATATGTCGAAAACGGAAGTTCGGTATCTGATGAGCGTTTTGAAGAACATTTTTAAACGGGCTTTAGTAGACGGCGTTATCTCCCGTGATCCAACGCTGGCGCTGACAAAGGCATACCGGCCAGAGAAGAAGAAACGCGCCTTAAACGACGCCGAGCAAAAGGCGGCGCTGTATGTCGCGGCAAACCACCCGGACGGCTTAATTCTGTCTATCCTATACTATACCGGCCTCCGGCGCGGAGAAGCGCTTGGGCTTCAGTGGCAGGATATAGATTTCGCAAAACAGTGGATACGCGTTATTCGCGATATAGATTTCAAGACCGAAAGCGTCGGCGATTTGAAGAACGAAGAATCATTCCGCGACATTCCGTTGACGCCCGAACTGCAAGAGGCGCTAGAACCAAGGCGGGGCATCGGGGCGACGTTCGTCATTCAAGCGCCCGTATCGCATTCACACCTATGTAAGGCGACGTTTGAGCGCGTATGGGAGGGATTACAGGCGGCTATGCTCGAAGCCGAGCCGTCCATCGACAAGGAAGAGCTTCCATCGTCCAAAAAGCGGCGTGAGAAATATGAGAAGGAACGAAAAGGCAAAAAGGATAGGCGGGGCAGGGCATACAAGGAGCCCAAGCCGGTATACGGGAGCATTTTGACGCCGCACTACTTTCGCCACAATTATTGCTCCGTCTTATACAACGCAGGCGTGGATGTATTAACCGCCCAAAAGTACCTAGGGCATTCAGATATCAGGACTACTCTAGCAATCTACGCGCATCTGTCCGAGAAAAAGAAGGATGAAGGCGCGGAACTCGTAAAAGCCGCATTTTCAAAAAAAGTTGCCGAAAAGTTGCCAGACAAGAAAATACCGAAGCTCGAATAGAAAATCAAAACCCCCAAATCCTTAGAGATTTAGGGGCTTTTCGATGGTGGGAACAATTGGGCTCGAACCAATGACCCCCTGCTTGTAAGGCAGGTGCTCTCCCAGCTGAGCTATGCTCCCCTACGGCGCGTTCCGCGCTTTGTGACGTGCGATATTATCCCATATTGACGTATAAAAGTCAACCCTACCCAGGCGGTTTTTCATTGCCGCCGCAATTTTTCAACGTGCCGACAAATTTACTTCACAAGTCACAGTTAAACTTTAGGAGAACAGAGCGGGTTGAAACGCGTTTCGATTCAGAAAGCGGCGGAGCGCGTAGACTGCGATGATTTGGTTAAACTATTTATCGATATAGGAGGATAGAATACTAATGAGTGATTATAACAACAACCCATACCGCTATGATCCATATTCTCATGGTTACGAGCCTAAACGCAAAAGCGGTTCGGCGGCGCGCGTCGTTGCTTTGCTTATGGCGGTCGTGCTGTTAAGCGGCATTACGACGTTCGGCATTCAAAGCGCAATGAACGCAAAGGCGCAGCAGGAGCTCGACGTCAGGTTCGATCAGCTTGCGCAGCAATTACAGCAATTCCCCGCGTCTTCGGCAATGGCGGTTACAACTACTCCCGCACCGGCTATCGTTGACGGAAACTCCGCAAATCCTACGGCTAGGCCGGTCGTAACGGGCGATGCTATGACCATCTCGGACATCGCGGAAGCCGTGCGCCCATCTATCGTAGGCGTTCGCGTTACAGGCCAAACGCGCAGGCGCTTCGGCCAATCGCCCGGCAATACGACGCTTTCCGAGGGCTCGGGCGTAATAATGAGCTCCGACGGCTATATCATGACGAATTATCACGTCATCGAATACTCCCAAATGGAAGGCGCGGGTATCACTATTGTCCTTAGCGACGCGCGCGAATTCGGTGCGACGCTAGTCGGTGGCGACCAAACGAGCGATCTCGCCGTACTAAAAGTTGACGCAAGCGGGCTGCCCGCCGCAAAGATGGGCACCTCCAGCAACCTTCGCGTAGGCGATACGGCTATCGCCATCGGCAACCCGATGGGGCTTGAATTCGCAGGCTCCGTCACGAGCGGCATTATCAGCGCGATCGACCGCACGATAGAAGTAGAGGACGGCATCTCGCTCGCGGTCATTCAGACGGACGCCGCGATTAATCCGGGCAATTCCGGCGGAGCGCTTTTGAACGACAGGGGTGAAGTTATCGGCATCAATACGGTCAAAATTTCATCGACTGGCGTAGAGGGCCTTGGCTTTGCGATCCCGATCGACAGCGCTCTTCCGGTTTTGAACGACCTGCGCGATCACGGCAAGGTCACCGGCCGCCCGTCGCTAGGCGTGCTGAATCCTATAGCTGTGGATGAAATGAGCGCCCGCATCTACGGCTACCCGCTCGGCGTATTTATCGAGGAAACCGCTGAAGGCGGCGCGGCCCAAAGGGCGGGATTGCTGGCGGGCGATATAATTACGGAGCTCGACGGTATACAGATACGCTCCATCAACGATATCAATACCGTTAAGGAGCAGCACAAGGTCGGCGACACGATTTCGGTTAAAGTTATGCGCTATAATGAAGCCGTAAGGAATTATGAAGAAATGACCGCTTCGCTAACGTTCCAGGAGGCATAGACGAAAATACCATATACGTCAAAGGGGGAGCACGCTCCCCCTTTGACGTATAATCGTTTAAACGTATTGCAAAACGTCGATATAGAATTGAATCGCGTCCGCGGAATCGTCAACGTCCAAATTATTGCACGCCCAGCCAAAAGGAATCCTCACGTATTCCCAGCCGTCTCGAACGGGGAGAACGACTTCCTGCCATTCGTCTTCAAGATATAAAGTCGTCGTGCTTTGCTCGCCATTATCCCCCTCAATATACAGCTTAACCCAGCCGCCGCTCCCTTTTATCTGGAAACTGCACTCCTTGTATTTATTTACGTCCGGCCCCTTCGCGCCGGGGTCGTAATCCCAATCGCCCTTTTTCCAAAGCAAAACCGCACCCGCCCAATGGCTCGAGCCGCTCGGCGTATAGGAAAACATCATGGATTCCTTGCCTGCGGAAAACTGGGACTTATCGCTACCGTCGAATTTTATGCTGCCGTCGTTGCCGTTTTTGACGCTGCCCATATACGCGACGGCTGCGTATCTGTCCGCTTTCAGGACGGTGCTGTCGTCCTTGAACATGCGGTATACCGTTTTCTTCGCGGCGGGCTTGGGAGTTTTAGCCGGCGCGGCAGCCGTCGCGAAGAGGGAAATAAGCATAACGAAAACCAATAACAGAACGTTTGCCCTTTTAGTTTTCACAGAGAACAACTCCTTTTATCATAATAGTTTTATAATAGTTTTATAATACTTTCACACAAAGCGCCTGTTTATCTTGTATACTTCAGGTCATCCAGATAGAATTCGAGCATCCCGCCCCTTTCGTCCGGATCGTTTTGATTCGCGACCCATGCGAACGGCGTTTTAACGTATGACCAGCCTGCTTCAACCGGAAGCCGAACTTCCTGCCATTCGTCCGTCAGAATTATCGTTTCAAGACTTTGGCTGCCGTCGTCTCCCTCGATATATACCTTCACATCGCCAAGCCCCTCTCCTCCACGGATTTTAAACGTACACCATCGGTATATAGCGGGGTCGGGCCCGTTCTCTCCGGGGTCAACGTCCCATTCTCCGGGCATCCAAAGCAGCGCGACCCCGCCCCAGCTGTGCGTATTCGTAGGTGTAAACGAAAACCGGATGGATTCTTCGCCGGAATAAGCGTAGCTGGCGTTATTTTCGTCCATGGCAATGCCGCCGCCGGCAGTCGGCATATATCCGTAATCCATATGACGATTCGCGCTTAGGGAATCGCTGTCGTCTTCGAACATATAAAACTCATCCAGCTCTGGCGTAGGCTCTGGTGTCGGCTCAAACGTCGGCTCCGCCGCTGGCTCTTGCGTAGGCGTTGGCTCGGGCATAGGCCCAGGCTCGGGCGTGGCTTCCGGCGCAAGCATAGGCGTCAACACCAGTGAACGCTTGTCGTAGCTCTTGTCCACAACGTTTTTTATGCTGCTGAAATCCACGTTGCCCGGTACGAGGTACAGCGCGGCGCTGTTGGCGCTTATCCCTTGGATATCTATTGAGAATATGCCGCTGCTTTCGTCGAACGACCGGAAGGGGGCGTTATTCGCATCCCTGTAAGGCGGCTCGGCGTCGTTTATATACACAAGCAACTTATGCTTGGCCGGATCGCCGTTTTGAACCGTACCGGCGATTTTGCCGTCCGGCGATACAAAGGCCTCGAGAAACGATGGCCTCGCCGATTCGCACGCGGTCGCCGCCAATAGCGCAAGGATCAGCGCTAGAGCGATTGTGGCCGTTCTTTTCACTTGAAGGCACCTCCTTGTATGTCATCCGCGGGGAACGCGAAAAAACTTCTACCTAATCCCGAACATTTCCCGTTTTTGCGTCCCATACCTCATCCAAAGCATAATCCCGCCGCAATATGCTCCAAACCGGCTCGCCGCTATTCGACAGCTCTTCAATATCGAGCCCGGCGGGTACGAGCAGCAGCGAATAATACACCGCGCTCATATCGTCCGGCTGATCCTCGGAATACGCCGCGACGGCAAACGTGCCGTCGGGATTGACCGGGTTTACAGCCATATCGCTGGGCATGGCGTAGTATTCTTCGGAGGCTTCATCCATTTTGATGAACAATGCGACGCCATATGCGCCGGGAATCTCCGCGCCGGCTATGCGGCCCGTCACGGTATGCTCCCCGATGTTGTATTGATGCTCCCGGAAGTGTACGCCGCGCGAGAGAAATTGGCCGAAGATCAACAGCGTCCAGATGATGATTAGCAGTATCGCCGCCGCAATTAATATCGCGGCGCGACGCTTGCCCGTCTGACGATCGCTCCTTTCGCTCATGGCGCGGCCTCCCCGCGTTCCTCCGCGATCCTGTTCAGCGCCGCCTGTGCGTATGACATCGGTTCGAGCTCTTGGTTAATCAAGTGCCAATAGCCATCGTCATATTTGTTTTTCCATTTCTCTTCCAGCGCTGCGAAGTAGATTATTTCGATATCCTCCTTGCGTGAAAGCGCATAGACGTCTTCGAGGTAGCGGGCGGCGTTTTCGAAGCTTGGGACGGCCGCGCTTACGCTTTCCCCGGCATGCTTCCATCCGGTCTCCGAGCAGATAAGCATCGTACTATCTCCGGCGGCGCCGAGCAGCCTTTGATGCATATTTAGAAGCTCCTCCGCCGCGTTTTCGACTGATATCCCCTCAAAGAACGGATAGTACGTGTATAGCGCCACATCTGCGGCTTTGATTACCTCGGGATGGCTCAAGAGCTCGCCAGCCGTATCGGACGTACCGACGGGCAGCTCGTTTTCGAGCGCGCTTCTGACATATTCCATCCAACCTATCAGCGATTCCGCCGAATAGTCCGAGCGCATGAGGCCTTCGCTCCCGACGACGAGAATATCCGCAAGGCCCTCGTTGCCAAGCCGTATCAGCGTATCAAGCTCCCCGCGTGCCATATCCTCGCTATAGCCGGGGCCAATCCAACAGCCGGCGATTATTCTGAATTTGAAATCATCCTTCGCGATTTGGTAGAGCTTTGTCAGCTCGCCGCTCACGCCAAACGTTCTTATTGTATCCGTGAAAGGAGCGATTGCCTCGAGCGCGTTGCGCATGTCGTTCTCCGATATGGGGCTTTGCGCGTCGGGATCCGCACCCGGCATATAGTAAGGTGAGAAATTCAGGCTAAGCGCCGGAGTATCTTTTGGATACTTCCACGCGGCGGCAAACGGTTCTTTGGAGGCGGCGGACGGCTCTTTGGACGCGGACGCCCTTATTCCCGGCGTGAGCGACGGCGAAGGCGCTGGCTCCGCCATGCCGTACGAGGACGCAGGATGCGCGAACGCGACCAGAAACAGCCCCACCAACGCTCCAAGGCATACTTCCAGCATGATCCCGATGCTTCTTGACAAATTCATGGCCGGCTCCTTTCATATGCCATTATACAGTATTTCCTGCGGTTTGCGCACTGTACTATTGATACCCTTCAGCTTTTTATCCGGTAGCCGAACCGAAACTTTGCCGCCATTCCTATCAAACGCTTCAATCGCTTTCTTCTGCGGATTGATCACCGCGCTTATGCCGCCCGGAAAAAGCTTCAGATGCGTATCGGTATCCTCATGGGAAAGAAAAATACCGAGCTCATGCGGATGCGAATGAATGCTCCCGATAAGCTTCATGCCCATATCGTCCAACATCCACATGGCGAGCATCCAGATATCACCCGTCACCTTTACGTGAGAAGCGGAGGACGCGGCGCTGAGCAGCGGCAGCGCGCTCTTAACGATAACTCTGTTTCCCCGCTCCGCACCGCCCAGCGCGCATATCTGCTCGCGTTTGTTCCACACTCCGTCCATATTCCAGCCAAAGTACGCCTTGATAAGATTCCACGCATAGGGTTCGAAAACGGCGATTTTGGGCGCGGCGGCGCTATCTCGCTTCATCTTCGAATACCGGGCAAGGCATCGGGAAGCCCTCGGGCACGCCGCCTTTATAGCCTCTGCAAAAGCTCTCGCAATCACGATCCGCCTTGCTGGCGAAGTTGAACGTAGCGGGATCGAGGAACAAAACCCTGAGCGTGCGCACCGTCTCCGAAGCCAGCGTCTCGTCGGAACGCCACCTGCCGATACATACCTGCCCGCTTGCGTACACGTTCACATGGGCGGGCGGCGCGCTGATAAACTTTACCACAGGCGCTTCCTTCAAAGGATAATTCGCGCCCGCCTCGATGCAAAATACGTGCGGGCCATGGGATTCCGCCGGCGCGGCGTCCTTTTGCTTTACATAGGTTGGCGCGAAAACCGTAACCCGATAGCGGCGATACGGCTTTGAGCCCTCGCCCTCCACCTCGATATAGCCTTCGCGCCGAAGCGAATACATCAGCTCGCGCTCGGCCTCGAGCCGTGCGAGCATTCGCCGCGTGGCCGCGTTTTCAGCCATTCTTCATACCTCCTTCGCGTAGATCTTCATCAAGGCCGCATAGTCGCGTGACATCCGGAAGGTATGCAGCTCGCCTCCTGGCCCCGCGGCGAGTATTTCGCCCATAAAGCGAAATCCCAGCTCCGCGAGCGCGCGTCCGCCCGCCGGGCCGCCCTTGGTGAATTGTGATATGACGACGGCGTCGTCCGCCGCTCTTTCCGATATAGGGCAGTGCCTCATATCGCTCTCTTTCACGCGGCGCAGCGGCTTTCCCACCGGATAAGACGCCCCGCAGCTTTTACAAGCGCCTTCAAGCACGTAATCGTCCGCGCCGAAAACCGTAACTCCCTCGCCGAGCGCGCGCTCCAGGCGCTCGATAAGCTGATCCATCGTCGTCGCCGCGATATCGCCTTCTAGCATTATCGCCTGATGCGCTTCGCCATGGCAGGCGCATTTTGGATCGAAGCCGAGGTCGAAAGCATACATCTCGCCGAACTCCGTTTCGTAATAGCGGCGATCCGGGCCAGGCGTTTCAAGCCGGCGGGTCATTTCGGCAACGAGGCGGTTCGCGCATAACGCTGAGGAGGTTTGCAGCGCGGACGCCCGGTTTTCCCGGACATCGCGTTCGTAGCGCGCCCCGCAAGAGGCAATTCGCGTGTCCCTTGACTGGGCTGGGTCTTTTTTGCAGCAAAGGCACGCGCCGCCGGGGCTGTTAATCAAAATTTCTGCGGAGCTGTTCCAGCCGTTGGTCGCCCCTCTATATACGGATACTCCGGAATCGGCGGTCATTTCGCCGACATGCCAAACGCTTTCCATATTATCAAGGGCAACGACAACGGCGGTAAAATCGCGGAAGAACGCGCCGCCTAAATCGCGGACGTCGGCTTCAAGCCAGGTGGCTTCACACGCAGGCTCCCAAGCGCGAATATAGCCGGCTAAAAGGCGCGCCTTACTCTTGCCCACGTCCCGCGCGGGATGGAACAGCCCCGCGCTGCGCGGGCAGTTGTGCGCGCTTACGGCGTCGTAGTCGACGAGCGTGAAATTTCTGTAACCCATCTGCAGCGCGGCGAGTACGGCGTTACAGCCCACCGCGCCGCAGCCGAGCACGCATAGCTTGGCAGAACGGACGCGCGAAAGGGAAACGATATCGCCAAAGTCGTATACCACGCTTGCCATAGCTGTCACCTCAGGCGTTGACGGTATCCGGCAATACCAATATCTCGATTTCACCCAGGCCGGGCCAAAGCGTGCCGATCGTATCGCGCTTATCGCCGAGTACGCGCCTGTTGACGGAATCCGCGAACACCAAATCGCGCGCCCCAAAGGCCGAAGCGTTCTCCCTGTATAATGACTCAAGCTGATTTAGCGTCGCGGCGTCGCCGATTTCGATCCGAACCTCGTTGCCCGCGTTATCGCGTATGCTAAGTTTGCGCGTCCTGTCCGTAGTTTGATTATCCATAATATCCTCCCTCTTAAAGCTTCTTTCAGTTTCTGCATTGTACTATTGCGCCGCTTCGCTATAATGCTGCCATAACCGCTTTGAATACGGCGTAGGCAACCGATAGCCCTGTAAAAACGACGCAGGCTGCCAGCGATGTTTTTTTTAGCGACTCATCCTCCTCCATTAAAGCTTCGCCCAGGCGCTCCAATACTTGCGCTTTTTCTCCCTCCAAGGCTTCGATACGCCCCAGCAACTCCGCTTCGGCTTCGCCTTGCTCTCTGGCGCGAGCCCTTGCGCGCAATGCGCGCAAGGGATATTCGAGCACGCTATCGTCCCGCCGGCTGCGCTCCCTGAGCAGCAGCTGGTTGGCGCGTAAAAAGTAGAGCGGTTCGACGGAGTCGCACAAAGGGCACTTGTCCCGCCAGTCTTCAGAATAGAATACCTTTCGGCACTCGTGGCAGCATACGATTTCGTCGCCTGGCTGAAACCTCTGTAGCCATATCGATTCGCGCGGGCCATACGCAATGAACAGCGCGTCCTTCCGGGCGTCAAGCGTGTAGCGGAAATCGATCTCCATGTCTTCGCTCCCTTTTTAAGGCTTACGCATGCATATCCAAATCGTCGCCGCCATTCGCGATTTCGGCGTCTATCGTCAAAACCCCGTCGTCTATCAATTGCGCGACCGTGTAATAATCCGGAACGTTTGGCAGCATCCAGAATTCTGTTTGCCGTGCGCTGCTAGCCAAGCTAAGACGTTCTCTTTGCGCTCTGAGCGCTTCCAGCTCTTCGTCCATTCTTTCGGCATCCGCCTGCAGCGCGCTATGGAAACGGCTTCGCCCCGGCGCTTTGCGGAGGCTAATAAACCTGATAAACAGCAGCGGCAGCGCGAAAAGACCGGCGGAGGTTTTGCCGAAAAACGCAAAAACAGCCATAACTATGAACATCATGAGCGCGGATATGCATAGCGCCCGATCGCCTTCTCTTCGCGCTATAAACGCATAAGCGCCTTCCGCGGAAGCTATGAGCGCAAAAGCGACAAAGCCGGGGCCGGCAGCGCCGTCTATCGGAAACGCGGCGCTATCAAGAACGCGCAGCGCCGACGCGCAGCCAAGCACAGACGCCGCCGCGTATCCGA